>JAPUFX010000221.1 GCA_027293415.1 Candidatus Methylomirabilota bacterium | reverse complement strand
GCGAAGTGGGTCATCACCCCTCCCAATTCCAATCCAGGGAGATGGACAATGGCCTGCGCACCGGCTGCGGCCTCAGACGGGTGAATCCCTAATCGCCCCATCCCGGTATCGATCTTGAGATGAACTCTCACGGCCTCCCTGGAGCCTCCAGTGCTGGCGGACAGGGCCCGGGCATGGAAGGGATGGTAGACCATCTGATCGAGGCGGTATTCGGAAAGAAGTGGACCCTGATCGGGAGGAGTTGGAGCCATAACCAGGATGGGAACCTGAAGGCCCTGGCGCCTCAGCTGGACGCCTTCTTCGAGCAGAGCAACACCCAACCAGGTTGCCCCGGCCTCGACGAGGGTGCGGGCCACGGGGAAAGCACCGTGGCCATAAGCATCTGCCTTGACCACCCCCATAATCTGGATGTCCCCCACGCGATCCCGGACCCGACCAAGATTCCGGGCCAGGGAATCCAGGGACACCACGGCTTGGGTTGTCCTATTTCTCACGGCACGCCTTCCCATTGCGGCCATGATACCAGGACCGCTTCCTTCTCGCAACGACGCCAATATCAGATTACAATGTGGAGAAAAACGGAATATTCCGGCGAAATTAGAAGAATAATATGAATAACTAAATGTTTCGATCATTTTCAGCAGAAAACTACTCTAAATCGCATCACAGCGCACCTTGCATTCCATTAGGCTGTGGACTAATGTAGCGCTGTTAGCACTCGATCCAGGTGAGTGCTAAGAGCGGCGTGCAACGAATTGTCGTTTGAGGACCGGTGTAATCCGGGGGGTCCAACACCAATTACGTCAGCGCGAGGGCTGAAGAAGGAGGTCGACAGGGTATGGCGGTGAGAGTTCAGCCACTACACGATTATATCCTGGTCAGGCGATTCGAAGAGAAGGAAGTCAAGAAGGGCGGAATCATTATTCCCGACTCGGCAAAAGAGAAGCCGCAAGAGGGGGAGGTGATCGCCGCCGGTCCCGGGAAGCTGACTGAGGAGGGCAAGCGGCTTTCCATGGACGTGAAAGTTGGAGACAAGATCCTTTTCGGAAGGTACTCGGGGAACGAAGTCCGGATCGACGACGAAGAATACCTGATCATGCGGGAAAGCGAGGTCCTCGGCATTCTGAAGTGAACGGGCACGACGGATCTCAGAATCCGCTCAACGCGTGTAAGGCGCAGTGAGGGCGAGACTAACATATTTCGTAGAAGGAGGGAGTGATCGATGCCGGCAAAACAACTCTCGTACAACGAAGATGCCCGGCGGCTCACGCTGCATGGCGTAGACCAGCTCGCCAAGGCGGTGAAGGTGACCCTGGGTCCCAAGGGACGCAACGTCGTCTTGGATAAGAAGTGGGGCGCACCCACCATCACCAAGGATGGGGTGACGGTGGCCAAAGAGATCGAGCTGAAAGACCCCTTTGAGAACATGGGGGCCCAGATGGTCAAGGAGGTGGCCTCTAAAACCTCAGACGTGGCGGGGGACGGTACCACCACTGCCACCATCTTGGCCCAGACGATTTACCGGGAGGGGCAGAAGAATGTAACCGCCGGGGCCAATCCCATGGCCCTCAAGCGAGGCATTGAAAAGGCAGTGGAGGCGGTGGTCTCGGAACTCAAAAAGAACAGCATCGCGACCAAGGGCAAGAAGGAAATCTCCCAGGTGGCAACCATCTCTGCCAACAACGATAGCACCATCGGCAACCTGATCGCCGAGTCCATGGAGAAGGTTGGGAAGGACGGTGTCATCACTGTGGAAGAGGCCAAGGGGATGGAGACCACCCTGGAGGTGGTGGAGGGGATGCAGTTCGACCGGGGGTACCTCAGCCCCTACTTCGTCACGGACCCGGAGCGCATGGAGTGTGTGCTTGAAAATCCCTTTCTCCTGATCTGTGAGAAGAAGATCGCCAACATGCGGGACCTCCTCCCGGTCTTGGAGCAGATTGCCAAGATGGCGAGGCCGTTGATGATCATCGCCGAGGATGTGGAGGGCGAGGCCTTGGCGACGTTAGTGGTCAACAAGCTGCGGGGAACGCTGAACGCTGCGGCGGTCAAGGCCCCGGGGTTTGGCGATCGTCGGAAGGAGATGCTGAAAGACGTTGCCACCCTGACCGCCGGGGAGGTGATTTCCGAGGAACTCGGGATCAAGCTGGAAAATGTCCGCCTCGACGATCTGGGCAAGTGCAAGAAGGTGCTCATTGACAAGGAAAACACCACCATCATCGAGGGGGGTGGAGACCACAAGGTCATCGAGGGGCGGATCAAACAGATCCGGGCCCAGATCGAGGAGACCACCTCGGATTATGACAAAGAGAAGTTGCAGGAGCGGCTGGCCAAGCTGGCCGGAGGCGTGGCCGTGATCAAGGTGGGGGCGGCCACCGAGGTGGAGATGAAGGAGAAGAAGGCGCGCGTCGAGGACGCCCTGAATGCCACCCGGGCAGCGGTCGAGGAAGGGATTGTCACCGGCGGCGGCGTGGCCTACCTGAGGACTGTGAATGCCTTGGACGCCCTGAAGTTGGAGGGGGACGAGAAGGTGGGGGTCACCATCGTGGGTCGGGCCTTGCAGGAACCGATCCGCCAGCTTGCCGAAAACGCCGGGGCCGAAGGGTCCATCGTGGTCCAAAGGGTCTTGGAAAAATCGGGTTCTTTTGGTTACAATGCCGAGACCAATGAGTACGAAGACCTGATGGAGGCCGGGATCATCGATCCCACCAAGGTCACCCGCATTGCGTTGCAGAACGCCGCGAGTATTGCGGCGTTGATGGTGACGATGGAAGTGCTCGTGACCGAGATCCCGGAGAAGAAGGAGGCACCCGGGATGCCCCCGGGCGGTGGTGGAATGGGAATGGGAGACATGTACTAAGCAGACGGTGGACGATCCATTACTTTCGCTTTTTGAGCCAAGAACCCCCGGGACACACCTCGGGGGTTCTTGCTTTTTCATCTTCCGAACCCGAGCGCGCGCCGTCCTTCCCCCGCTCCCAGAGGGCCCCCACGACCGACCAGAGGGGGGAACAGCAGAATCACCGTAACCATGATTGCATAGATTTTGCCCAACATCTTCCTCCAGACTTGTTTGTTGATGAGACCACTTAAATGCTAATCCGTGTCTCTTTCGCAAAGGATGTGCCACAGTCTTACGACTGTAAAATAAAGAACTTCCGTGAAGAGGGAGGAACAGGGGGAGTCCGAAAAAAAGGCGGACTGACCGAAAGGACTACATCCCACCAGGAAGTGACGAAGAGGAGTTCATGCCCCTGGGGTCGAAGGCACATTTCCGTTGACAGCAAAGGGAGGACTGCTAGTGTAAGAAGGGAAGTTCGTTATCTCGTGGAGAAGTCAGGATGACCTCTGAGATCCAAACCATCGTATGGCTCCCTGAGGGGATCGTGCGCCTTCTCGACCAAACTCGGCTTCCTGGGGAAGAGGTATATATCGATTGCCGGGACGCGGAGGACGTGGCCGAGGCGATTCGAAACCTTCGCATACGAGGCGCTCCAGCGATCGGTGTGGCTGCGGGCATGGGGCTTTCGCTCGGGGCGCAGACGCTGCAGGCAACCGATGTGACATCTTTTCTTCACGAGCTGAAAACCATTAAGGACCTGTTGGCCCAAACCCGCCCGACAGCCAGAAACCTCTTCTGGGGGTTGGAGCGGATCTGGACCGTAGCCGAAAAACATCGCGATCTTTCCATACCCGCTTTGAAGCAGCGTCTCGTTGAAGAGGCGGTCAAGATGCACCAGGAAGATCTGGCCTGTAATCGCGCCATGGGGAACCACGGACAGACGCTCATCAAGAACGGCGACACGATTCTCACCCATTGCAATACTGGCGCGCTGGCAACGGTGGGGTACGGGACCGGTCTGGGAGTCGTCCGGGCCGCCTGGGAGCTCGGGAAACATATCCAGGTCCTGGTTGATGAAACGCGACCACTCCTCCAAGGGGCCCGGCTGACTGCGTGGGAACTCGTCCGTCTCGGAATTCCCTCCCGCCTCATCACCGACAGCATGGCCGGAGATTTCATGCGGCGTGGTGAGGTGCAAGCGGTGATCGTGGGAGCTGATCGCATCGCTCTGAACGGCGATGTAGCGAACAAAATCGGGACGTACACCCTCGCGGTCCTTTGCCGGCACCACAATGTCCCGTTTTACGTCGCAGCTCCCCTCTCCACCGTAGACCCCGCTCTATCCACAGGCGACCAGATCCCCATCGAAGAGCGATCTCCTGAGGAGATTACCTCCATCGCGGGTGTTTCCATTGCCCCCCAGGGCTTCCCGGTGGCCAACCCCGCCTTCGATGTCACGCCAGCAGGACTGGTGAGCGCCATCATCACTGAACGGGGGATTCTTCACCCACCCTTCGCTGAGGCCATCCAGGCCCTGTGTGGATCCGCTCACTCTTCGTGACAGCAGCGAATCATGATTGAGAGAGGGGCAAGGCGCGGAGGCGGCCGAAAGATATGGCCGTTAGTCCTCGTCTTCCTTCTGGGGTCTGCGAACGCCCTCGCCGGCGACATTCCTCCGGCTTTCACCCAAGCCCTGGTGGCCTTGGACACCAACAACTGTCCCGCGGCCTTGAACGCACTTGAGGCCGTTCCTCACCCCCCTCCTGAAGTTATCCGCCACCGCATCATGTTTCTCACCGGCTATTGTCTCTTGAAAACAGACCAACCGGCGGCTTCCCTTCCTTTCTTTGAGCAGGCAGCGACGGAGTACGACCTCTTGGCCGACTACTCTCTCGTTTACGCCGCCGAGGCCGCGCAAGCCCTTGAGGATCACGACAAAACCATTGCCCTCCTTTCCCGACTCTTAACACGCTACCCAAAGAGCCTCCTCGCGGAGGAAGCCCAGTTCCGCCTCGCCATGACTTATCTGGAAACGCAGCAACACGCGGATGCGGAAAAGGGCCTGCGCACCTTTGTCGACCGTTATCCGAAATCGGACCTGGCCCCCGAGGCTACCCTTCACCTGGCGAAACTTTACCTCTCCCTGGACCGTGCACAGGAGGCGGCGCGCCTCTTTAAACGCCTCTACATCCGCCTCCCGACGGACCCCGCAACCGCCGAAGCAGAGCGCCTCCTCCAGGAGATCCCCCGACTCGCAACCCTCACCCCGGGCGAGAGCCTCCTCCGGACGAAGGCCCTCTTTCGAGAAGGAAGCTATAAGGAGGCAGCCACCACACTCAGCCCCCTCCTCCAAAATGAGCCTGAAAATGGACAGATCAGGTTCCTCATGGGGCGCATCCTCTTCGCCATGAAAAAGTACCCCCAGGCTATCACCACCCTTCGTCCGCTGACCGATCCCGCCGCGCGCAACCCCTTCAAAGTGAAGGCGCTATTTCTCATGGGAAGGGCCTCCCTTCGATCAGGAAAGTACTCGCAGGCGATTTCGTACCTCAAGCGGATTCCCGCTTCATTCCCGCGGAACCGCCTCTCCGATGATGCCCTTTATTTGATCGGTCTCAATCTCGAGGAGCGTGGGGAAGATGTTGCCGCCCTCAAAGTCTACGCAAGCCTGATTCGCCGCTACCCCGTTGGAGGTTTAGGGGATAGTGCCAGGTGGAATAGAGCCTGGTTGTATTACCGGCAGGAAAACCTCAAGCGGGCCGAACACGAATTAGAACATATCGTAAAGGATTACCCCAAATCGGGCCAAAGGGCCCAGGCCCTGTACTGGCGTGGCCGCATGCTGGAGAAGATGGGGAAAGACCGCCAGGCGAAACAGATTTACAGAAGCCTCGTGAAGGAAGCAACCCTTGATCCTTACTACGAGTGGCGAGCGAGGAAACGCCTGAGGCTCAAGCCTGAGAAACTCCCTCCGGAACTTCCTGCCTCAGTTGAAAGTGCCTCGTCCCCTGCCCTGGCCAAAGCCCGGGAACTCTCATACTTGAGGATCTGGGCGGACGCGGCAGCAGAGTATTGGGAAGTCGCGACGGCCCACCGCGGTGAGATCTCCTTGCAATGGGAGGCCTGTCAGGCGCTCGTTCGCGCAAACGAATTTGAGAAGGTGGTCAAGGTCGCAAGGCACGCGGTCTTCACCCTGCTCAAAAATGGGCAGAGAGAGGAGGCCTTGACCACGTTTGGAGGGTTTCTTTATCCTTTGGGCTTCTGGCCCTGGGTTGACCAATATGTCAAAGAGACTTCCCTCGATCCCTATTTTGTGACCGCACTCATCCGCGAAGAGAGTGCCTTCGCCCCCACGGCGATTTCCAGGGCAGGTGCCCGGGGACTCATGCAGCTGATGCCACAGACCGCGGC
Organism: Candidatus Methylomirabilota bacterium; assembly: GCA_027293415.1. NCBI lineage: Bacteria > Methylomirabilota (SeqCode) > Candidatus Methylomirabilota bacterium. The sequence goes on along the minus strand of JAPUFX010000221.1, from coordinate 3,303 downwards.
GCGCGTGGCCAAGGAGATCGATCTCCCGAACCCCGTCGACCTTGACGCTCCTGGTCCCAACATCGCATTGGGAACCCGCTACCTGGCCCGCCTCCACCAGGAGTTCGGAGGTAACCTGGTCCTCACCCTGGCAGCATACAATGCCGGGCCTCACGCTGTCCGACGCTGGCTCACGGACGGCCCCCTGCACGACCTCGAGACCTTCGTTGAGGAAATCCCCTATCGTGAGACCCGCGAGTATGTGAAAAGGGTCTTGGGGAGCTACGACCGCTACCGCACCCTTTACGCCTGGCCAAGCAAGCAGTGAGTGGCACCGGCTCGAACAGGGATGTCGGTTGCAGCGCTTGCGCGAACCGAAGACGTCGGGCATAATGGCTTAGCTCAGAATGGGGAGAAAAGATGCGACGGGCTTTGACCATTGCTGGCTCCGATTCAGGCGGGGGGGCGGGTATCCAGGCAGATCTCAAGACCTTTACCGCCTTTCAAGTCTATGGTCTGTCTGTCCTGACCGCCATTACCGCCCAGAACACCCTTGGCGTTCAGGGCGTCGAAACGCTTCCCCCTGACTTTGTTACGCTCCAGATCCGCTCTGTCCTCTCGGATATCGGCGCCGACGCGGGGAAGACCGGGATGCTCGCCACGAATGAGATCGTAGCGGCGGTGGCGGAAGGAGTCCGAGAATTTCAACTCCCGAATCTGGTGGTGGATCCGGTGATGGTTTCGGCCACCGGCCATCGCCTCCTCGACGAGGACGCAGTGGAGGCGGTTAAGACCCTGCTGTTTCCCCTGGCGACCGTGGTCACCCCCAATCTCGACGAGGCTACGATCCTGTGGGGGGAAAAGGTTAATGACCTGAACGGGATGAAGGAGGCAGCGAAGGCGATCAAGGCGTTAGGGCCCCGGTACGTGCTCGTGAAAGGGGGCCATCTCTCTGGACCAAAAATCCTCGATGTCCTCTACGACGGAAAACGCTTTGAGGTCTGGGACACCCCAAAGATCCCGACCGAGCATACCCACGGCAGTGGTTGCACCATTTCGGCGGCCATCGCAGCAGGACTTGCCAAGGGCCACGAGGTGAAGGAGGCGGTTGATACGGCTCAACGGTACATCCATGCCGCAATTCGGACGGCGGTCAAGATCGGAAAGGGGAAAGGCCCCGTGAACCACCTGGCGAAGGTCGAAGAGTCCGACGTCCAAAGTCCAACGTCGCAAACGGACAGGAAGAAAGGGCGTGCGCGATGACGCACAGCCTGGACGGGAAGGAAATTATCCTGGGGGTCACAGGCAGCATCGCCGCGTACAAAGCGGTGGAGATCCTGAGGGAGCTGACTGGCCGAGGTGCGGCCGTCACGGTGGTGATGACAGAGAGTGCCCAGCGGTTCGTCTCACCCCTGACCTTTGAAACCCTCTCCAGACGTCCTATCCTCACCGATCTTTTTGCCCTTGATTACGACAAGCAAATCGGTCATGTCGCCACCGGCGGGCGGGCAGATCTCTTACTCATCGCCCCGGCTACCGCCAATACCATCGCCAAATTGGCCCACGGAATCGCGGACGACTTTTTGACGAATCTGTATCTGAGCTGCACGTGTCCGGTCCTGCTTGCTCCCGCCATGGACCGGGAGATGTACGCCCATCCCACCGTCCAGGAAAATCTCACTCGCCTGAAGGCCCGAGGGGTGCACGTGGTGGAAACCGAGTACGGAGAACTTGCCTCCGGATTGATTGGCCGCGGACGCCTTGCCGATCTTCTCACCATTTGCGGAGAGGTGGAAGGCCTCCTCACTCATCAGGAAGACCTCCAGGGGGAAACGGTTCTCGTCACCGCGGGTCCCACCCAGGAGCCGCTCGACCCCGTCCGCTTCCTCTCCAACCGTTCCTCAGGGAGGATGGGCTTTGCCATTGCCCAGGCTGCGCGGGATCGGGGCGCTCACGTCCGCTTGGTCAGCGGCCCCACATCGCTTCCCACCCCCCCAGGCGTCACGCGGACTGATGTGACGACCGCCGAAGAGATGCTCCATGCGGTTTTGGGGGAACTCGATGCTACCACCATCCTCATCATGGCCGCTGCCGTGGCAGACTACCGCCCAAGCACGCACTCGCCGAAAAAGATGAAAAAGCAAGAGGCCCTTACGGTCGAGCTGTTGCGAAACCCGGACATCCTGGCTGAGGCAGGCCGGCAAAAGGGATCACGGATCTTGGTGGGATTCGCCGCTGAAACGGAAGACCTCGTCTCCAATGCCCGGGAGAAGCTTCACAAGAAGCATCTGGACCTGATTGTGGCCAATGACATCCGCGTTGGCTTCGGTGGCGAGACCACCCGTGTCACGATTCTTGATCGCCAGGGACAGGTTGAAGAGCTACCGGAGCTTTCGAAGCGAGAGGTGGCCCATCAGATCTTGGATCGAGTCGTGGCCGTGCGTAGGGGAGACTAGTGCCGTTTCAACTTGATAAGTGGTTCGACAGGGCTTCGACGGTGAGCTCAGCCGAACCGCTCACCACCCCGAGGAAGATCGAGGGGCCGAATGTGGGCGGCCTGCCTTGTTGCAACGGTCGTGAGCGAGTGCAACGAGAAATTTGGCACAAATAGGTGGAACGGCACTAGACCGAGCATGAGACCGTGAGCCCACAACATTTTCGCCACGAGGTGGCAGACCTCGTGAAGAAGACCCGGGATTTTCTCGAGGCTCAGCGGCAGCTGGGGCTCGACTTCCTCCCAGGGGGTCCAGAGATGCCCGAGCCAGAAAAACCGCGCTCAGAGCGGGAGCTCCTGCTTTCCGGAACCCTGACGCTGCAGGCAACCCGTCAGGTCCTGGGGGAATGCACCCGTTGCAAGCTCCACCCTCACCGGACCCAGATCGTTTTCGGGGTCGGCAATCCGCAGGCGGATCTGGTCTTCGTCGGAGAGGCCCCTGGCGCGGACGAGGACGCGCAAGGAGAGCCCTTCGTCGGCCGGGCAGGACAGCTTCTCACCCGCATGATCGAGGCGATCGGCCTGAGACGTGAAGAGGTCTACATTTGTAATGTTCTCAAGTGCCGACCGCCGAATAACCGTACCCCCGAGTCAGACGAGATCGCCTCCTGCGAGCCGTTCCTGATTGCTCAGCTGAAGGCCATCAAACCCAAGCTCATCTGCGCCCTCGGAGGTATCGCGGTTTCGGCCCTCCTGAAGACAAAGATGCCGCTCTCGAAGCTGCGTGGGAAGTTCCATGACTACTACGGCATTCCTCTGCTGATCACATACCACCCAGCGTATCTTTTGCGAAATCCCAACGAGAAAAAGACCGCCTGGCAGGACTTGCA
>JAPUFX010000220.1 GCA_027293415.1 Candidatus Methylomirabilota bacterium | reverse complement strand
ACGGTCATCGTTAACGCTATACGTTGCGGTCGAAGCTCATCTTCTCGAGCATCCCGTCGAGCTGCTTCTGGGCCACGGCCCGTGCATCCTCCAGCCGAGAGCGTTCCGCCCGCATCGTCCCCAGCTGGTTTTCCTGTTGCTCGAGCTGCCGGATGTAACGCAGCCTGAGGTTGGCTTCCTCGGGAGTGCGTCCTAGCCGCCGTAGGTTCTCCCGCACCCGCTGCTGGTCCCGGAAGATTTCCTTTTCATCCTTCTCGAGAGTGGCGATCTTCTTGTTTACGTCGTCAATCTCATTCTTCTTGGCCACGATCCGTTGAAGCGCCCGCTCAATGTCGGCATCGATCGTCTTTTGCCGCACCCAGAGGGTGATTTGCTCCGGCGTGACGTTGCGAATGGCGTACGTCGTTTGCCGGGGATTTTCCTCACGCACGGTAAATTCCGTGGTGGTCTTCGGCTTGGCCTCGACCCGAAACCTGTGGTAGCTGGCGGTTGATTCGGCAGCCGGTGGCGTGTCCACGAGGGTCCAGCCAGCACGCACGGGGTGTTCCACCACCACGGTCCGCATCTTCTCGTCGTTATTGCGAATGACGTAACTCTTCTTCTCCCTCACCTTGACATGGAGCCGCATCACCCCGCGATGGATTGCCACCCGCTCGACCCGCTGGCGTTCGGTGCCCCGGTTCGTCGTGACTTCGAGACCCAGGTCGAGGGCGTAGCTGAGCAGGCGGCTCTCCTTGGGATTGATTGTCTCCGTCACCCCCTCGCCCGCGAAGGCGCTGCCGTCAATCACGGCAAACGAGCCGGCATCAAGGGTCAGCCCGCTACTGTTCTTGAGCCAGACAGCCAGCCGGGGACGTCGCTCTCCAGATTTCTCGTTGTACAGTGAAACTTTCTCGCCTTCGACCTCGGTGTGAATAATCGGCAGGAGGGCCGATTGGTTCTGCCGGATCGTGACCGGCTGGCGGAGTCGATACTCGAACTGCTCTCCCAATGCCTGGGCCCGAGCCGTCTGCAACACTTGTTGCCGCATCACATCACCCACACGCCCGGCGATCGACTCGGCTGGGGCTTCGGCTTCCAGGGCTGGGGCCGGCGCTGACGGCAGTGCTTTGGCCGCCCGCTTTCGGTACGCATGCATCTCATCCCGCGATTTTTCTCCAGCAATACGCCCTTCCTCGAACACACCGCCGAGAGAAAAATTCAACGCCGTGACGCGCCCGCTGTGCACCGTGATCTGGCGGTACCCTGCATGGCCAAGCGAGGGATGGCGCGCTTGGATCCTGTACGTTCCCGGCGCGAGACCGCCTATCTGGAAGTGACCACTCCCGTCGGTCCTGCCCTGCTGCACCACCGCGCCGTCCCGGCTGAGCACCCGCACGGTGGCGCCGGAGACGGGATTCCCATTCACGTCCCTTACCATCCCCGCCACTGCAGCTTGGCCCGCCGCAACCTCCAACGTGGCTTCATGCGTTTGCGGCGTCACCTGCACTCCCCGTGGCAGTGGAACCACCGGCCGCCGCGCGTAGAGTGGTTGCGAGAGGTTCTGCACGAAACTCACCGGGGCCCCCGCCACCAGCGAGAGGTCTACATCCACCCAGTCCATGGGCGTGGTGTTATCCACGATCGCCCACCCCTGGAGGAGTGGTGTCTCTTTGTCGTCGAGCACGATGCGGTACGTCGTCTTCCAGATGGGCGCCTCCGAGGTGTAGCTGACGTAGAGCTCTCGGCTGCCCGAGCCAACCGTGTGGATGCGCAGCCGGCGGACGTCGCGCCGATGGGCCGAGTTGAGCAGATCGAGGTAGCGACCCACATCGCTGGCCAGTTCGCGATCCAAAAGCGTGAGTGTCTCCGCCGAGGCCAGCTCGACCGTCCGCACTTCGCCCTTCGAGGTGAACACCGTGACTTCTACAATCTCGACCACCGAGTTGCCCTCCACCTGCTTGCGGCGCACCTCGGCCCCCATCAGCTTGCCCGCCACGGCCCCCCCCGGCGCGCGAATCTCGACTTCGGTCCCCCGAATCTGGTTCAGGAAACTCACCAGCCCCTGGCCTGAGCCTAACTGGATGGGGAGTTCGGCTAGACGCCGGGAGAGCGGCGCGGTCGAATCGTATGTGACACCCGTCACCTGCCCCTTCCCCAGGTCAATCACCGTCAGTGACTTGAGCACATCGTTCAACTGGGTGCTGGGCAGTACGATCTCCACGTCCTGCGCGCCCTGTACTGTACCCAGATGTTCGAAGTAGCCCATCCCGTTCTTGTAGAGCACCACCTTGCGCAGCGTGAGCGGCACGGCAGATTCCGCCGCGCCCACCTCTGGTGCCGGGAACACTAAAGCCAGTATGCCGACCAGCGCCATCCACTTCCCCATTAATCTCCTCCCTTTTGTCTTCCCTTTCTCACGCATATCCTGCGCCTGGTCCACTTGAATGAGATCCGCGACTGTACTTGCCCCATCGACGCAAGCAAGACCAGGGCCAAGTCATCCCATAGACAAACAGGTTTGTCCCTTCTCTCGTTTAGACAAGCTTGAACGTATGTAGTTCCGATCCGAGAGCGGAGGACGCGACCTGAGCCTAGGGAAGACCGGATCTAGAGGAGTGTCTGACCCCTCGGAGGGTGAGGTGGGCTCTTGAGAAACGCTGATGACGGCTCCAGCATCGAGCCCTTGGAGGCACAAGCTCAGCGAGGTGCCCGGAACGGGAGCCGGGGGGTTAGCGAAAGTCCCCCTCCCCGAACCGCAAGCCCCACCCGGTGGACCGAGGATCCACTGCGATGGTCTTGTCATACCGGCCCACGAGCCGCGGGCCGAACTGGGTGTCCACAAAGGCTTGAGCAATAATCCGATGCTGCCCGATATCCAGATTGGCTGGCTGCGACTCATTGGGCCCGAGCCAGACCGCGGAGGAAGGGTTCTGTTGCCCTGGATCACCATCGATAAACACGGCGATCCGCCACCGCGTCGCATTCGCTAGCTCTCCCCGGGTCGGATCCCCTAAATACTGCCCGGGGACCGAAATGCCCGCCGGTGGCTGGGGGTACGCCGTGGCCCCCGGTGGCACCGGGGGAGGTACTCCCCCTCCAACGCGCTGCTGCTGCTGTTCCTGGATCGCTCCCCCAACGAGGGCACCGCTCACCCCTCCAATCGCTCCCCCAATGAGGGCCCCAGTGCCAGCGTCGCCGGTCTGACTTCCGATGATGGCGCCGGTCCCGGCACCGATGGCTGCACCGGTGAGCACCCCCTTCTCCCGGGTCGTTGCAGGTCCCCCAGCACACGCGCTTGTCAAGAGGAGTCCTGCCGTCAAAACAGTAATCGCCCTGATCCTCATTTGCTCCTCTCCCTTGGTAAAGGCCACCTCTAGAGTGGTGCCCTTGCTGTTTGTCCATGGGTTATCAATCGCAATGCCGCTGCCAATGCCCTGGTACCCAAAGTTGATAATAGGACGTGAAGCCGTTTTGCGTCCGGGTCTGAACCTCCCACCGCCCTGGGACCCAGTGATCTCGACACACCGGCGGTCGGTAATAGACCGGCTGGTACACGACTCGGGGCGTATGCAGGGCCCCGACCGCCAGGACCGTGGCCGCGCCGGCTATGAAGCCCCCGGCGTAGTGGCCGTGATGGTACCCGTGGTGAAACTTTGGGTGAACGTGGCGATAGACATGGTGCGCGTCGTCGCGCCCGTGGTGCCTGTGATGCCGACCTCGCGCCTCAGCTGGTATGACTATTCCGCCCAGCACCAGACTTCCTATGAGAAGACCAAGTGTGCAGTGTTTCATTTCCCCCCTCCTTTCCCTACCCGGGTGCCGATTGGCGGCCCGTCGTAGCCGGACGATATCGTCTCGGCTCTCTGGCCAGCCGGGATGCTTGCCTCGTCACCTGGTTAGACGACGGGTCACCCAAGTTTGTTTAATGGTGCAGAGCAGGGGGTATTCTCACCGGCGATGACGAAAACCCACACGATCATTGCCACCATCTCCGGCGACCGGCACCCTAATTTGAGGGAGTTAGGGCTGGCACTTTGTTTGCTACTGAGAGTAGAGAAAGATCGCTTTGTCGGCCCTCGCGGGCTTAGGTGGGGAGAAGAAGGGAGGGAAGAGGGTCTTGCCATCCACAAATCAAATCAATCTCCGTTCAGGGAAGTACCGGTGCACCGATTGTGGCTACGAGGTCGTTGTGAATAAAGGGGGAAGATTTCCCCGGTGCCCTCTTCATCCTCATCCGGCCGCATGGCAATTGGTTCGTGAGGTTACATCGAAAGGAACCACTGTCAAGCAGTAGGGCCCACCGCGTCGACACCTTCCGTCACTTTACGGACCCGAAATATCACATCAAGGGATCGAGCGACCCCAGGATGAATGCGCGCGAGCCCACCCGGCCGGGGCACGTACCCAGCACGCCCTCAGGATCCTTGCTTCAGAAAGGACAACACGTTAGCCCGCATTATTCACGAACGGAGTGTCTTCGTGAATAATGCGCCTGCAGGTGCGGGCTCGGCCGCACCGGCAGGTTTCGATCCCGCCCCTTCGGCGGGACTCAAGGCTAACCCTGAGCGACGCCCCGCAAACGCGGGGCGGAGTCGAAGCCCCGTGGGCAGTTTATTCACTTCTATGTGAATAAGCCGGGTTACGTAGGGAAGAGGAACTGCGGGCGATGCGTCAATCAAGGAGCTGCTGGAGAAGGGCCCCGATCAGGAAGAGTTCCTTGCCAACGTCCTCCGAAAGGAACCGCAGGCCATGTATGACGTCATGCCCCTCCGAAGTGGTCAGGGTCCACATCACTTCTGCTTCCACCGGAAGGCGGGTGACCCACGAGGGAACCTCCACGGTCACGAGTGTTTGGGGAGGAAAGGCCTTCGGAAGGGTAACCATCAGGCCCCCGTCGCTGACATTCTTCGCCTGGCCGCGCAGGCGAATGTCCGGGGGGATCACACAGGTGACCTCGAGGGTGATTGGAATGCGGAGGGAGGCCCGGGGGGTTGGGCCCGCCTGAAAGGCCAAGAGCTGATCCCAGACATGAGAGTCGGTCCCGGCCCATGTGGTGAAACGCATGCCCATGCGGCTGCTCGGCTCTTGAGTCATCCAGACGACCACCGCCTCTGCATGGGCGATCCGGTCTCCTGCAAGCAAGCGAAGGCTCGTCGGCGTATGAGGGGTCAGGGGCCGCGGGGCCTCAAGCATCAGCCCACCGATGCTCACATTCCGCGTGATCCCGACGGTGCGGTAGCCGGGGACCCCCTGGCTCTCACAGAGGATCGGCAAGCGGAGCGGGAATCGAGAATGCTGGCGGGTCGCGGTTGGGCCCATGTCTCTCACACGTCCTCCAAGTTCCAGACCATTCAAGCGACTTACTTCACGGAGTCGATGGCTTGATCGATGATCTCCAGGGACGTCTCCGAGGGTCCCAGGAATCCAGCCCCGACCGGCAGTGCAATTCCCACTCCCCTGTGGGCCATATCACAGAGCGGTGGACGCCCGAGGGGATTCTCTGCAATTCCCCCTTTACCCTGTATATCGGACGGAAAATCAAAAGGTTCAAGAGGTGGGACAAAGTGGCAGGATCTTGTCAGAATCGACGAGAGCGAGAGCCGGCGGGGCTCAACTTCACGGCAGAATTCACCCCGCTCAAGGAGGGGGGTAGAGTGCGAGAGCGGCGAAGAGTTCCACCGAGACAGGACTGCTGGGGTACCTAGTGCCGTTCCAACGATTGGTGCCAACTTTCTCGCTGCACTCGATCACGGCCCTTGCAACAAGGCAGGCTGCTCACATTCGGCCCCTCGATCTTCCTCGGGGTGGTGAGCGGTTCGGCTGAGCTCACCGTCGAAGCCCTGTCGAACCACTTATCAAGTTGGAACGGCACTAGCGCGTGCGGAATGTTAGAGAGAAATAGGTGGTGCCCCACTCGTGATTTTTTCGCCTGCACATTACGAGGAGGGTCGATCACCCGAGCTCCCCTCGATGAGTGTACCCGGGAAGAGGCTGAGGAACCTTTGAGGGAGGAGGGGCCCCCCGAGGAATTCAATGCCGTGGCGGATCAGTCCGGGGCCATCGTTCGCATCGGCCACCCACCGCACCCTGCCGCGAATTCGGTCCGGACGGTGACCGTGGAGCGTGATATCGACCCGGGTGCGAGGAGGGATCCGCTGGGGAAAAAAGACCATGGCTCCGGCTCGGCTGATGTCCACGGTCCGGCCCTCCATGGGAGGGGTGTGTACCCCGCCGATATGACACTCGATGGGGCGCGTCATTGGGAAGCGGTACGTGTCCCGCTGCTGCGAGGACCTGCCCTGGGGGAGAGCTCTTAGGAGGGACTCATAATAGGCTGGCGAGAGACGGATGAATTCCACGCCGTGATAGTAGAACTTTCGTTGGCCCCCTGCCCGTACCCAGACAATGCGCGCCTCGGCTTCGACAACATCTGGCTCCGCAAAAATGACAAGGCCCAAAGTCCATCCCAGGTGGAGTGTGGTCGGCAGCTTCAGGCAGGCAGCGTGCTCTCCCAGGTCCTCGGTCCAGCCCATTCCCGTCGGGACAGGCTCCTCCTGGTCCAATTTTTTGTAAAGCACTGGGACGTGGATTGGATGTCGAAGGTAACGGTGGCGCATGTTGCGATTTCCCTTGCAACATCAGTGCCAGCGTCCCGCCTCCCTGTTGTAGCTGACTCACACCGTGGACGTTTTCCATGGTGTTTCCTCCGCGCATTCACCGACACCCATGTCACGCGCGAGGTGGGTCGTTCACCCGTGTGCCCACGCTGTGCTGGCATTCGCACTCGAAGTCTCCCGACCATAAACTCAGTCGTTGGTCTACGCATATGGTGAGAATTCTGTCTACGCGCTCTCTTTTACTATGGCCACAGGACGTGTCGGGGGCGGGGGACGTTGATGTACACCTCTGGTGCATAACGCACTCCCTCGACGGCTAGGAAAGATTCTACAGTGATGGGGCACGCCACGGAGGGAGTGGCACTCGACGGCAGGGAGAGGTTCTTGGGGACACTTGAGGACCCGTGGTGGAGCTGACGGGATTCGAACCCTTGACCTCGTGACTGCCAGACACAAACCCGCGAATGACGCCCTCCATAAGTCCGCATCAGTCCTTACTTTTCAGGCCCTTCTCAAGACCTCCTTCTAAGAGATGTTGGCTGGAGTTGGGTGGAATTGGGACAGGTGTTGCCGGCGCGGTGACAGAAACGGTTACACCCCCCGCCCACTTCTTGAGGTATTGGTCCAGCCGGTTCGCGGCCTCGAGGCGGTCTCCCTCGCTCACGATGTTGTACCGCTCGAACACGCTCCGGGTCTTGTGGCCGCTCAGGTCCATCGCCACGCGCTCAGGGATGCCAGCCCGGACCATGTTGCGAATCGCTGACCGCCTGAAGTCGTGCAGGATCTTCCCCATTAGTTTCGCCTTACGGCAAGCCGTGTTCCAGGACCGGCGAAAGGACTTGATCTGCTTCCCCTCGGAGAAGAACACCCAAGGGCAGTCTGGATAGAGCCGGTCTCTGACCTCCCGTTGCCGCTGGATCACGTCCAGAAGCTCCCCGGCCAAGGAAGATCATGCGGGCCTGCTTGTTCTTCGTGGTGCCCGGCTCCAGGCGCACGGTGGCTGTATGCAGGTCCACCTGGTCCCACCTCAGGTTGATGATCTCCGACTTTCGCCAGCCGGTGTGATAGGCGAAGGTGACGAGCGGTCTGAGATGCTCCTGGAGGGCGTCCCGGACCTTCTCAAAGTCCTCGTACTCAAAGAACCCTTGCCGGACATTGTTCTCCACCAGGTGGGGAACGCGGGGCTTGTGGCGCATCTTCTCCGCCTGGAGTGCCAGGCTGAACATCCTTGTCAAGGCGGCCAGGTCCCGGTTGATCGTGGCGTTGCTCGCTCCTTCACTCTGACGCTTGACGATGTATTTCTGAACCTCGGACGTGGTTATGCTGGTAGCCCGCATGGAACAAAAGAACCGGCGGAGATGGGCAATCCTCACGACCAGATGCCCCAAGGATCTCCGCCCGTTGGCGCGATACTCGGTCTCCAGGTCCCGGGCCAGGTCCTCAAAGGTAATCCGCTGTACCTCGGGTGCCGGACACTTTCCCTCGACCACCTGTCCCAACCGCAGGCTCAGCAGCCGCTTGGCGTCGGTCTCCTTCCTGGATCCGCTACTCTCGTAGCGCGGTCGGCCGTTGTCATAGAACTTGATCCACCACACCTGCCCACGTCTGTAGATCATCCCTTTACCACGCTTGGAATTACCCACCTACTTCACCCCCTTTCGTTTGCCCTTCTTCGCTAGGTACTCTTCGATCAGGTCCCGGACGAGGGCCGTGGCCGTCTTATTTTCGTCAATCGCCAGGTAGCGCAGCCGCTTATACACTTCATCCGGGAGATAGATGCCAAACCGCACCGTCTTCACCTCCTTTCGCGTTTTAGTCTTCATAATGGAACTATAGAACTATAGTTTAAAAGTGTCAAGCTGAAAATCCAAAGGGGCCCCAGACTTGCTGATTACCAATTAGCAGGTCAGAGGGTCGAATCCTCTTGGGCGGCTGTGCTCCTAATTGCCCAAGTAACGAAAGAGCAGGTCTTTCCAGGCCCGCTGGTGCGTCTTTTCCAGAAGGACTTGGTTGATCGGTTCTCGGAGAGGGCTGCCGGTCGGGAGGGCAATGCTGTACTCCTGGGGCTCGAGGATGTAAGGGAGCACCTCAAGCGCACCTGGGAGTTCGGTGGTGATAACATACCGGAGGAGCGGCATGTCATACACCACCGCATCAATTTCCCCTGTGGCGACGGCCTGGAGCCCCTCGCGGAGCGTTGGGTAAATGAGATGGAGGATGCGGTTCTCTTGCAGATAGGTGGCACTCGAGGACTCGGCCAGGGTCCCGACACGGGCATTCACAAGATCTTCGGGGCCAAGCAAGGACAGCTCCAGTTCACTCACAGTAAGTGCACTGGTAAAGGCCGCAAGGAAGCCTGCCAGCATGACCAGCGCGGTGAACATCCAGACGAGAGCCAGTATACGCCCGCCAACCGTCACAGGGGCTTTATCCCCGTACCCGACGGTGGTCATGGTCACCGCCGCCCACCAGAAACCCGACCAGATCCCTTTGAGGCCGCCGCCAAACTGCTGGGGGTTCTTTTCCCGCTCACTCAGCCACACCAGCACGCCGACGACAAACAACAAGAACAGCAGCGTCGCAACCATTCCTAAAAACCGTTCTGAGAAAATATGCTGCACTACACTAAACCAGGTGCCCCCCGCCCGTCGGGATATGGCGATGCCAAGTCCTGTGGTATAGAAGGAATGGGTGAAATCCATCACTTTCTCGCGTTTCGCTGTAATAGTCAACGCCGCCACCGCCGCGTCGAGTGAGCCATCCTTGACGCCACTGAGCAAGCCCTGCAGGTCGAATTCACGCAACTCGTACCTGAGCTGCAGGTCTTTGGCGATCGCTTGCCACAGCTCGATACTGATACCTGTCCATGTACCATCGGCATTTTTCATCGCAAACGGCGGTGCCTCTTTCGTGCCCACGATCAGCGTTCTGTTTACAGGGACCGGAGTTTCTGCGCGTACCGCGCTGGCCAGAAGTAATCCTAAACACACGAACACCGCCGTGATAATTCTCGACCTATTCATGTTTCTGCCCCCAAAGCCTAATCGCATCACTGCTCCTCTGGACTTCTTTCCGTTCGCCACCAAAGATTATCGCTCTCCTCACACCTTAGCCCTCCCGCGCTTGTTTCGACCTCCCCCAGAGTTCCGGGGCGAGATCATCCAGTTCCTCGTACACCCGCCGCAGGTACTCGATCGTCGCATGGGAATATCGCGCCGTCATGGCGAAATGCCGGCCGGGTGAATGGCCGAGGACCTCTGCTCTCATTTGGTCGGGGACTCCTTTGTTCAGCAGGTGCGAGGCCACCACGTGCCGGAGATCGTGAAGGTGCAGGTCTGTGATACCAGCCGTCCGAGTCGCCCGCTCCCAGAGGCGCTGCAGATCACGGGGCGCAATCGGGAAGTAGGGCGCATCGTCAGCCAGCGGTCGAGGGAGATCCGACAGGACCGCCTGGGCTGTACGATTCATGGGCGCCTGAATGGTCTTACGGCGAGACTTGAGCCGGGGGAAGTTGATGACCCGGGCCTGCCAGTCCACCATGGCGGGCTTCAGGGACAGTAGCTCCATGCGGCGCCTCCCGGTGGCCAGGGCTAGTCCGACGAAGGCCCTGAGCCTCGGATCTGCTACGGCCAAGAGCTTCTGAAGCTGCTCTTTGGTTACATAGGGCTCCCGGCGGTCTCCCTCCACCTTGGGGGTCTCTGGGACCGCTTCGCGGGCGAGATATCCCCGTTTGACCGCATGAGACAGGACAGTCCTAAGAATCCACATTTCCCGCTTGATGGTGTGGAAGCTGATTTGAGGTTGACGCGAGTGTGTCGTCGGCCGCAAAAACTCCTTTCCGTCTTTGAGGATTCGTGACAGGTAGCGCACGACCGGGATGGAGATCTGATTCTGTCGGCGAAGGAGCACGTACCGCTCAACCTCGGCGGCCGTGATCTTGTTCAACGGGATGTGGGCAAAGAAAGCGAGGAGAGCGCGGAGGCCAGTGACCATGGAGATATGAGTACTCTTGTTCTCAACCGCCTGAAGGATCTCGGGCTCGTAGATGTCCCGGACGAATTGGCCCAAGGTGACGCGGCTAGAGGCCGTATACAGTGTAGTCGATCGGCCCTCCGCCTTCCGGCCCTTGACCGCCTGGAGCTCCCGCAGCGCCGCCTGGAGATCCTTGCCGACGACGCGCCTTACCCGGCGACCCCTGGAATCCGTGAGGTCGATCCCGTACGTGACTCCTTTCTTCCCCGTGACCCGGTACACGCCCCGATTTCGCCCCTTGAGATACTCCAACCACGGCTTCATGGCTTTGCCTCCTTTCCTCAGCCCAGCGTCTTATTTCTTCTTCCTCAAAACGGATCATTCGTCCAAATCGGTGACACGGGATATATCCCATCATCGCCCACCTGTAAAGAGTAGGTTCGCTAATGGCCAGAATCTCGCTGGTTTGTTTAACGGTCAGGAAGCGCACGTTGCCTCAAACTTGAATGGCTACACCAGTAGTGGTGAAAATCCTCGCCTTGGAACACCTCCTAGACACCCCCCGGTTGGATGGGACCCTTGGCCGATTACCCATAGGGGCCTTCATCGCGCCAGGGCCGGTTCGGCTAGGCCCAGGACCTCGGTCACGAGGCAGTACTGGAGTGCATCCCCACCGCCCACCTGAACGTCATTCACCACCCGCACCCTGAAACAATGGCCAAGTGGCAGAGTCGTGATGCACGGAGGCAGTGTTTTGATGTGTGGTATCCCGAGTCCCTCGACCATCTTTACGATGCGGTCAAGGGTTGAATCTGGGTCCGGCCAGCATTCGTCATACCACAGCCAGTCATCAGGATTCGTTGCACCCGGAGACCCATCTAAGATCTCGAAGTAGAGGTTCACGCTGCAGACGGGCTGATCCCCATATTTTTCCCAACCGCCTTGGGTTTTATCGAAGCGTGTCGGCCGAATCTCCATCTGCCGGAGTACGGCCTCATACTCGCCGGTTTCGACTAGTTTCGTCAGTTGAGCGTATCTGTATCCCATGTCGTGTTCTCCTTTCTTTGTCTCCACAAAGGAGGCATTACTCGTTCAACAGTGAGGAAGCAGCCTGTAAACAGGAACGCATCGCACGGCAGTCCATTAAAGGAGGACAGTAAATAAAATTCCAAAAAGGGGCCCCAATGGCTTGAACAAGAAGCGCCCCATGAGCGTCGGGGCAACTCGGCGCTCGTGGTGTTTGGTTGGAAGTTTCCTGTTCACATGCCTTGCACAAGCCTGAGAGCCACCCGCTCTTTTCTAGCGGCCTGCCGCAGCGGTCACACCGATCAATGCCGTGATAAGGACTCATATGCCCTGCCGGTGCCCACACCTCGGGCAGCGGGGGTCTATGTCGCGGCTCACCACCATCATCCCGCAACAAGGGCAGACGCGGCGCAGTGGTGGCACCCAGCTATCCCAAGTCAGAACGGGTGTCTTCGTCTGGCCTCGCGCGTCAGGTCGCAAAATTTAAAACCTCCTGGGCACCTCCCATATCGCTCAAAAAATTCTCCTACCTCCTCGGCGAGCGCACACGGGGGAGAGAGGGTCGAAAGGGCCTCCCCCCCCCGGTCTTGGTGCCCCATCACCGAAAGTGGAATGCTGCAGCCCGCCAGCGGCCAAAGGGGGGCGATCCTGAGCATTATCGCCATCATCGCTGCTGCTTGCTGGTCTCAATGAAGCGGTCCAGATCCTGCCTGTCGTACAACACGCGCCTTCCGACTCGGACCTCCGGGACCTGACCTGACCATCCCAGACCTCGCATGGTCCACAGGGAGATCCCACCCAGGTATTCCGCGGCGTGCTTCACATTCAAAAGGCGGCGGGCCGGTGATACCCCATCCAAAGCCCGAGAAACGGCCCTTTCCTTTGGCGGTGTTGGGAGCCCTGTCACCATTGATGTCACTGTGGCGTAAGGTTGTTGGGCACCACGATCTGCCCCGCTATTGCCCTTGCCCGTCTGCCTATTGATCCGCTCACCCACCCTTACCCTCGTGTGCGCGACGAGGTTTTTGTTCCCCTTCACTACTTAAACTGCCCTTCCTGCCTTACCCAAGTGCACCCACCATCTCCCACCAAGTTTCTTCCTCGCATTTCTTTGCGCTTCCGAGAGACCGAAGTACCATCGATCGATGAAAGCCTCGTTTGTATAATAAATCCACTTGAACGCCATATTACGCGGGTGCCGTCGCTTCCAGTTTGGCATGAGAATTAAGGGGAAATGGAGCTGATCCTGTAGGCGGTGGAGCTGGTCCACGCTGCACCCCATGCGCTGTGCAATGGACCGCAACCCCCAAAACTCCAGAGGACGTCCATTGGAGCCTGTCATAGAGGGTCGGTGTTGAGGGTTACTCATAGAGTGTTGCCTTTCGCCATGCTCACCCAGGCCCGTACCTCGATCCGCTCCCGACTGTTCTTGTCCACTACGCCAAGTAGCTTGCTCATGGCCTCCCCACACTCACTACCGACGACACTCCGCCCCCTTATAGGGGCGTCGTCGGTGTCGTCGGTGTGAGTAAACTTGGGGTCACTCCCGACACTGCCGAACACTGCCGAATTGCACTTATTCGGGAGTGTCCACATAGCGATAAACCCTTTTTCGTGTTCGTCCGAACGGCATTTTGTCGCTCTCGAATCCTGACTCACTACAGAGAGCGTCAAGGTCCTTCCTGGTGGTGTCTTCCGACACCCCGGCCACGCTCGTCAGTGTCTCAAGGGTCACCCACTCCCCGGGATGCTCTTGGAGGTGTTGAGCGAGCCGTCTCCGCCGCTCCTCTCCTGCGCTCAGTTTTGTCGGTTCCCAGACCAGCCGGAGGGGTTGTCCATCTTCGCCCCCCGCGAACCGGAAGGCGAAAGAGGCGTCTTGGGCGTCCTTCCCCTCGACCTCAACCTGCACGGTCCGTCCGGTCTTTTTGAGGAAAATCCCGAAATGCGCCCAGGCCCATTGCGCCCAGGAGCCGGTGATCCGGGTGCTGTGTTTGCTCCCCTCGGGTCCTTGCTTTGGTTTGCTGTCGTGGGTCACGATCAGGATGGTCAAGCCGTAGCGTCGGCGGATGTCCGTGAGGAACGTGAGAATGGGTTTGAGTTCCTTTTCGCTGTTCGTGTCGGCGTTGTGGAGCCAGCGCCACACGTCCAGGATGAGAACTTCGGCTTTGTGCTTCTCGATTCGTGCGATGAGCCATTCCTGCCACTTCGAATCGTCCAGTTTCAGGCCCGCCTCGATCAGGACCAGGAACCGCCCCCGCCAGGCGTCTCGCTCCTCCTGAGAGACGAGCTGCTTGAGACGGCGCTTCAGGCGGCGTCTAGGATCCTCCTCCTGCACAAGGAGAACACGGCGCGGGACAAGGATGGGGTAACGGTCAAGGACAGGACGGCCGGCCGCGAGCCTAGAGCCGATATGGGTAGTCAACATACTTTTCCCATCCCTCGGCCGGGCGGATATCCAGCCCTGCGTGTTCCTGACGATGATTCCCTCGACGTCCCATTCAATCGGTTCGTCCGGTTCGCTCCAGAGGACTTCAGCAGGCTCGAAGTCACTGGCTTCGGTGGTCGTCTCGCTTGCAACTCTTTGCTCCATCCCCGTGGCCCCGCCCCTCCGATGATGCGTCCGGTAGATCGAGGCGATGGCCCCTTGGAGTTCGTGGAATGGCATTGGCGGTCTGCATCGCTCGGAAAAGGGCCGGAGAATTTCTAGGGTGATGTCCTCTGGGTGCTTCTTCTCGCAAAAGTAACCCGCGAGCCTCGCCGCAGCATCGTTCCGCTGCCCCTCGGGAACGCCTTGCATCAGCTCCGTCACCCAAGTGGGGTGCGGCTGGTCTTTTGCCTCTTGGGGCCGGTCCCTGTCAGTGACGGCGTCCTGAATCCATGCGGGCGCGGGGGCCAATGGGAGAGTGTCCAGCCACGGCGGGAGAATCCATGTGTAAGGCTTACCCGTTTCTATGTGCGCCGATGGTGGTACAATGATGAAGCCGCCATCGGCACGGATGTCCACTTGCCCTTTGCCGTCCTCTTTCAAAATCGCAGCCGCATTGCGAGCACGTTGACCATTTGCCTTATAATAGCGGTGAAGCCCACCTGACCCTGTCCTGACAGTCCACGAAGGAGGAAAATCCTTTCCCTTCAGGAGCTGTTCTCCACCGCCGTCGCAATCCACGCATATCAACCCATTCGTCACGATGCCGATGCCGCCCGACCAGTTCCAGCGTTCTATTTCTCTAGGGGTTGGCTGTCGCGTCTGGTACTCGGTCCACTTGACGGCGGGGAATTTGGTTCCAGGCTTGACTGGAAGTGGGGTCCATCCGAGATTGAGATAATAGTAGGCCCACCCAATGTTTGAGGCATCAGGCGCGGGTGGGGCGGGGAAGTAGCTCGTCATCGCTGTTGCGCCTTTGTCTACTTACTTGCCTCCCGGAGCACGGCAAGAACCTCAACAAGGTCAAATCGCCGATACTTTCCTGCCTTTACTGAGGGGATTTCCCCTTTCTCTGCCTTCGCATAAACCCAGCTCACAGGGAGACTCAACATTTCCGCCAGGGCTTTGGCGTCCACCAACAGTTTTCTATCTTCCATCGGCTTCCTCCACGTACTGTGAGATACCGTCCTGATTATCATTGATAGTTTACGACAGACGGCCTCAGTTAAAGCCGTAGCCGGAGGGGATGGCGGAGACGAAACACCTTTTAAAATAAGGGGAAAACGAGAGGCTGAAATGTTGCTCTTGACAGGAAAGCCGTAGCCCTCGGCGAGGTCCTAGCGGGAGCGTTTAGCGGAGCTGGCGCGGTGTGAATCTGAGCAGAACCGGGCAGGGTTGTTCTGCCACGTTGGAGACCGATCCGCGAACCATACCTGGCAATGTGGGAGCTGGCACCGCCGAAGGCGAGGCAGCCATGCCTTTGAATTGGCTAGGGCTATGGTGGTCATAAACACAAGTTTTTGCTCCTGTTCATCGAAGGAATCCAGCCCGCCTTGCCCAGGCGTCCACGCTACGCAGAAGTTGTCAACCCCAGCCCAGTCATTCTTAGCAAGGTGCACTACCCCTCCAGCGAAGAAACTAAATGCCACCAAAGAGGTGGGAAAGCGGAGGGCCTCCAAAGAGAGGGCGTCATTGAATTGCATTATATGTTGCCGCCGATCGGGGGGGTCCAATCGAAGCCATAACTTCAGGGCCTCTGTGGGGAGAGCACGGGCAAACCGAGCGATGGGATCAGCATGGAAGATGTTCAAAAGCTCTACGAGGAAAGAAGTCTCTAACGACAGCCCTACCACTCGGCGCGTCCGCCTCTGCCGGGGTCGCTTAGCCTTTAAGGCGTCCTGGACAGATGAAGGGGAGAGGCGTGGGTTCCACTCGGTAACCAGCTCCCTCAGTTGGTTGAGGACGTACGTGTAAGGCTGGAGCTTCGCCTCCTCCAGTATTCTCTTGATTTGTTCAGTAATGTATTCCTGCTGGGAGAAATCTGAGGGGTGGTCGCTTGCCGCCGTCACGTTCCCGCTCCACCCGGTCCACTCGTCGTGCGAGGGTTTCCATCGTTGGCTCGTTCATGGCTTCCCCCTTACAACGATTCACCTTTCCCGGTTACATTTTGCCCTTGCCTGCCGCTAGAAGATCAGAAGGATTGTAGGCAAAGACCATGAAGTTTCACTTAGGCTCTTGTTTCCGCTTCCGGTAACACTCGGGGCACAGTGCCATCCCACTATGAGGTTCAACCTCGTCCGGCGAAACATACCAACCAGCCAGGTCTACCGCTTTCAGGAACAGGGTTACGTCCTCACCAGTGAAAAGTTTTTTCGTGCCGCAATCCGTACAAGTTACCGTTTCCTCAATAGCCATGTGGTCTCCCCCTCTATGCCCTATCTCCCCCGCTTCCCCTCCATCTCCCGCCGCACCACCTTGATCTCCTCCAACACTTCCTCGTTGGTGAGCAGCCCCTTCCGCACCAGCACGCGCCGCGTGGCATCCTGCTCAATCATCATCGCCCGGAGCAGTCCCTCGAAAGGGTAGTGTCCTAATTTGAACTTATGCCCGATCCGAGATCCATAACACCCATTTATTGCGCTGGCGATGGAAATGCCATACATTACCTTCTTCGTCTAAAGCAAACAGGTCATTTGTTGGTGCTACCGCGATCTGAATAAATTTTCCAGCCATTTTGGTTACCTCCTTTAGATTTACAGCAAGTCCTCCAATTTCCACGGTCGATCTGTTACTCCCGCCTTACCACCTTGATCTCCTCTAGAATCTCCAAGTCAGTCAACAGTCCCTTTCGCACCAGCACGCGCCGTGTGGCATCCTGCTCCATCATCATCGCCTGGAGCAGTTTCTCGAAGGTGACGACTTGGCGTGGATCGAGTTTCTCTGCCATAGTTAGCCTCTTATGGATGGTGGGGGACTACAAGGATTTTTCTTTCTACTATCTGAAGTTTACCTTCGGCAGTTCGGACTGCGTTCAGCCAAAGTGGTGGATTCACCTCTATGAATTCATTGTAATTAGTGAACACTTGTTGGATACGAATGTGGAGACCCTCACCTGCCTTTGTTTATCCTTTGACGATCGTTTCACCTTTGGCAAGGAAGCCCGTGGCGAGGTTAATCCATAGATGCGTCTGACAGTCACTGTGCAACAATGAGCCGAAATCCTCTATGGTGGCATGGAAAAATTTACTCGGAATTGGAGTCCCGTATTCAATTAAGAGGTAGCGTGACTCCCCATAGCGGTAGACTTCGGAAGCGATCGGGTCGTGATTGATTAACAGTTGCAATAAATCGTCCACCACCAGGGAATGGTTGTGCTCATCATTTCTTCCGTCTTCCGTTTGATACCAAACCCCCGCATTCTGATAGTTTTCCTTCCCAATAGAAATCCACTGATCATACAACTCCCCACACTCGGTGTCCCACATATCTTGCGCCACATGGTATCTATCAGGGCGCACAAAATCGAGGCGCCACTGAATGCTAAGGTAATCTCTAGGCTTGAGACTTTCATCAGTGAAATCGCATATCAACGTGCGGGAAGAGTAGTTTCGAGTCTCGCCCGTTACTTTGGCGCAATAGAGTGCGGTCTCTTTCGGATCAACGACGTTGTCAGGCTCCATTGTGGCTGTGTCTTTCGAAAGGTTTCTCAAAGAGTCGAGATATGCCTCGGTTGAAGGCTTTCTAGCTTTTTCATAGGTAGCACGTATTAATCCAACAACAAGGCTCAACAAAACAACGATAATCAAATAGGTTATGCTGTCCATACTATCGCCCCTTTTCCTTGGATCTAACTACAATTATTCCCATTTATCCCCGACTAGACAAGGGACGTTAAGGCTTAGCATCTCACCTCCACAACCCCCGTCTCGCCTCCCTCGCCTCCCGCTGAAGCTTCAGAAGCCACACCTCGAAGGTGACGAGTTGGCGTGGGTCAAGTTTCTTGGCCATGGTCGGCTCCTCAATAAAAGTGCCATCATCGTCAGCCCACCACCCTGTATTACCTTCCGGAGGCTATTATAGCGGGAACCTTTCCGGAGGGTAAATCTCAGTTCGCTATATCAGCTCCTGCCTCCCAGCTGATCGGTTTAACAACCACTGCCAATTTTCTCACAACCGCCCAAAACTCGTCAGTGAAGGAAGGCCTGTTCGTTCAAAAACCCCTTTAATTTTAGTAACTTCCGATACCATTTCTTTGGCACAGAGATTGCGATAAAACCCCTTCTGAGTCACCACCGGGCTACATGCCAAAAGGAGGATAGCAATGAAACGGATGACAACCGGCGTCCTCGCAGGAGTTATTGCGTTATGCCTTGGCACGGAAGCCTTTCCACAGACGGCTGCCTCTGCGCTGGCGCTCGAACCAGTCGTTGGGACAGCCGGTGTCTTGATCGCTAGGGCCGATGGGGAAGCTGAGGAGGAACGCGAAGAGATCAACGAGCAACTAGAAAGGGGCGGCGAGAAAATCGAGAAGGGCGGAGGTAAAGGGCAACAAGGAGCTGAAAAGAATAGGCAGAAGGCTGAACGGAAGGCGGAAAAGGCGAAAGAGAAGGCCGAGAGGAAGGCTGAGAAAGAACTCCAACGAGCTGAAAGAAAAGCGGACAGGAAAGAGAAGAGGATTGAAACAAAGTCAAGAGCACGCGGTCTTGAGCGCGCCGACGAAGTCGCGGGAGAACACGGACAGCACGGTCGTGCCAAGGCGCGTGAGAAGCAAGCGCGCTAGCAGCAGGGCTCAGCCAAACTCCAGCTCATCCCAGTCAGCGGCAGCAGCGCGCGCGGGCAGACGGTAACTCGGATGGGCTCCGAAAGGTCTCCAGTCTGCTCAGCGTCGAGCCACCCTCGACGCTCGTGGTGTTTTTGGACCCCCACTGGGCAAGGGGTGTCAAGCGCCGAGGTCGACTTCATCTCCACAGCCCCCGCTTCCCCTCCATCTCCCGCCGTACCACCTTGATCTCCTCCAACACCTCCTCGTTGGTCAGCATCCCCTTCCGCACCAGTATTCGCCGTGTGGCATCCTGCTCGCTACTTAAAACCGAGGCTCGGGGATTCAGGGGAGGAACTCGATGTGGTAGGTAGCCACATCGGCGAACTGGATCCGGGGGACGTTCACTCGGAAGGGTCGGGTGGTCCCGAACTCGAAGTGGTCAATGGAGAAGTTGTTGGCCCCCAGGTAGGTGCAGGCGGGATCGAAGAGCCTCGCCTTGAAGAGGGGAGGGGTGAAGAACCCCTGGCGGTCGTTGTGGATCTCCCCCGCCACCACCACTCCCCGGGAATGTGGGGCGATCCGGACATTTCGGACCAAGAACCGGTGGCCAATGTCGATAAATTCCTCGTGACCAAATGGATCCTCAGGCACGGGCAGTCCGCACGATGCCCCCTCATGCCTTGCCAGGGCCGGACCACTTCCTGCGAGGAAGAGGGCAAACATAAGGACGACCAGGAGCCTTACTGAAACCACATCGATCATTCGTCCCGCTATGTGGAGAAGCATCTCTACTCCTCAGACAGATCCAGGTGGGTTCATTATTCTTTATGTAGAGGAGTGTCGCCGTTCGCTGGAGGTGAGTCTCCCGCTACCAGTCGCTGTAGCGGTTGCCCTACTCCGGGTGTGCAGGTCCTGGAGGCGATCCTTCGACCTTGCTGCATTGAACGGTGCGTGCGGCCGTTTTGGGGCGGCGATACAAGGGCCAACCGATCGCTTTTCCTCGGAGTGCTTCGGAAGCAGGTTACCCAGGCAAAGATATGGTCTGTGCTTTGTGCACCCAAGGGGTCATGGTACCGGGCGGCGGGTCTCGGCCTCAAGCTGGCGGACCGCATCCCAGTACCGATCGTCCTCTACGGGTGGCGGGAGCTTTCGGATGCTAAGCACCATCCTCCTATTCAGATCCACCCGCGCCAGAACGAAATCGCCCACCTGAAAGTCACGGAGGTCCACCGACCCGGGGACCCGGAGGCCTCACGTGGACCTCCCACCCTGATAGTCCCAGATAGCCACCTCCCGATACTTCGGCTCGATCCGTTGCATCAGTCCATCCACCCAGACGAGATACGGATGGCGGGCGAGAGCGACCGGTGTCGTGAAGAGCACCGCGGCACCGGCCGCGATGAGGGCTCCGGCAAGGATGGTCCTTTGAGTTCGGTACCACTCTCCCATAACAAGTCTTCTCTTTTCTCGGTCGGTTGGGCCGGTCATCCCATCGCCTATCTCTTATCTTTTCGCCTGAGCCCCTCTGATGAAGCGACACCCGGGGCTTTTGAAGCGATCTAACCGATCATCTTCTCAGCGGCCTTCGATCCAGAAGGTGGCGTAGCGGCCGGGATACCAGACATTTCCATACCAGTGGCCTGGCACCCACCGGGTCTCCCAGCGGCCCTTCGGTTGGCGCTCCCCTCCTGGCGGCGGGCGAGGCCTCGCAACCTCCTCAGAGACCACAGGGCTGAGCCCTTCATATCGCACCATATCAGGGGTGGAGAGATAGCGGACGGCCCGATGGCCCGCTCCATCGTCGTACTGGAGTAAGGAAGGTTGATCCTTTGCAAGCGCATCCGGGGGAAGTTCGAACACGATATATCCTTCTGTCGAGCCTTGCGGCTGCAGTTCGGTCATCGGGAACGGCTGGGAGGTAGAGGCTGTCGCCGTGCCAGGGGAATACGTCTCGCCGCCTACTGTGGTAAGGCTGAACTCGGTGGGAGCGACGCGGAGGCGCGAATCGCTCAGGTTCTTCACCCGGACATAAAAGGCCAGTTCGTATTTCCCCGTCTTGGGGTTCGGTCCGAAGACATGGCGGCTGGTCGTGTCTTTTCCTTCGATCATGCCATCCCACATGACAGGGTCATAAGCAAGGCCGATCGCCTCTCCGTCAAGAAATTCATGCCTCACCCTCAGTATCTCCGAATAAGGAACGGGTGGAGGAGAAGGGAGGGCGGCACACGAGGCCATCGCAGCCCCGGATCCTAAAGCCAGCATGAATCGCAAAGTCCTTCGAAGCATGGCCTGACTTCTCCCAATGCATGAAACATGGGTTGCATTCTCAACTCAAGGGACCCATATTTTAAGTAGGGGGTGTTGAAAGCCATGAAGCAGAGCCTCCGGTCAGTGATGTGGGCCCTGGCTGCCGCCGCCTTCTGGCTTGTCTCCGTTGCAGGGGCCGGGACAGCTTATGCCCGAGGCGGACATAGAGGCGGCCACGGGGGGCATGCTGGTCACTTCGGCGGCCATGCTCGCCACTTTGGGGGCCACGCTAGACACGTGGGGCGGCACCACGGGCATCGTGGCCATATCGGGGATGGCCATCACTTCGGGCACCGCCGCCACATTGGCCACCTCCACGGATTCGCCGGGAGGTCATGGTGGGGGGATGACCCTCTTCCTTCCCCCGCCTCTCGCTCACCCGTACCCTTTTACTTCCATCCCACCGCTGAATCTTACTACTGTTACGATCCTTCCGGGTTCTACTATCCCTGCGCCCCCTTCCGCGTCAAGTAAAAAGACCGAGCGAGATTACTTTCCCCTTTGCCGGGTCGGCTGCCTTACCATCACCGCGCTCTTGAACGAATTTCTTGTGCCCGTTCCTCCAATCGTTTGGCTTCCTCGTTTCTTCCCGTCTTTTTGTACAACTTTGCCATATTCTCCAACACAGTCGCCACATTCCGATGGTATGGCCCCCGGGTTTTTTCCATTATGGCCAAGGCCCGCTTATACAGGGGCTCGGCTTCGACATATCTGCCCTGGGCTGTGTAAAGTTCCGCTAGATTATTTAGCAATGTGGCCACAATGGGATCGTCTGCCGCCAGGGCCTTTTCCTCTATGGCGAGCGCCCGCTTATACAGGGGCTCGGCCTCGGCATATCTGCCCTGGACTCGATATATTTCCGCCAGATTGTTCAGGGACATGGCCACGGCGGGATGCTCGGCCCCCCCGGCTTTTTCCATTATGGCTTGGGCCCGCTTATACAGGGGCTCGGCCTTCGCATATTGTCGCTGGGCTCGATACGATGACGCCAGATTGTTCAGGGATGTAGCCACAGCGGGATGGTTAGGGCCAAATGTGTTTTCTGCAACTTTCACCGCTTCTTTAGCCACCTTAGCGGCCTCTGAATATCGTCCCTGTTGATAGAGAGTGAACACCTTAGCATTTAGCTCGTTCCACAATGCCTCCTGGGCATAGGCAGGTAAAAGCGTGGTCAGCAGGAGGAACGGCAAAAAAAAGGGAACTAGAACTCTACGAAGGAACATAGATAGACTCACCTTCACCGCCCCCGCTTCCCCTCCATCTCCCGCCGTACCGCCTTGATCTCCTCCAAGACCTCCTCGTTGGTCAGTAGGCCCTTTCGCACCAGCACCCGCCGTGTGGCATCCTGCTCCATCATCATCGCCCGGAGCAGTTCCTCGAAGGTGACGACTTGGCGCGGATCAAGGTTCTTGGCCATACTTGGCTCCATTCAATAGAGTCTTACTGCCTGATGGACTGCCTCCATCGCTGCTTCGTAGTCCGGTTCACGCATTTGATCCGCGACGTATTCAGCGTAGACGATACGGTCATTGCGATCGATCACAAAGACGGC
>JAPUFX010000219.1 GCA_027293415.1 Candidatus Methylomirabilota bacterium | reverse complement strand
AAGGGTCTCGGAGACGGCTTGAAACAGGAAGTCGAAAAGGAGTTCTTTGTTTACCAGGATGAGGGAGTTGAGTTCGTGGTTTAGGGTGAACACGAGGTGGAAAGCCCCAACGGGAAGAATCTCAGATTTTTGCTTTTCAAGCCACCTTGCCTTGGCCATGGATTGGCACTTGGGGCAGTGACGGTTTCTGCAAGAGTCATAGGCGGGGTGTTCAAAGCCACACAAGTTGCACTGCTCCATGTGGCCTCCCAGTGCGGAGGTGCGACAGTGTTCGATCGCCCGCATGACCCTGCGGTGCGAAAAAGGTAAGCAATGAGTGCGGCGATAGTCCTCGCCATACTCACGGAAGACATGGGCCAGTTCGCACTTAGGTCGTGCCGGCGCATCATCAGCGACAGCCAGCATGTAATGGGCTTAGACCATTAGACAGAGTCATTCAAGTCCAGAAGACCAACCGTGGAACAGCGCTACACAGCACACCCACCGCGAAGCGGTTTCGTTCAACGACGCTTTAATTGAGTCCTAGCCAGATTCACAAATTGGTCAATTCTGATTTGGCTGGAACCCGCTCCAGGCTTGGGTTTGCTTGGAGTAAAGCCGCTACGATGCAATTAACGAGCTATTTAATTGAGTCCTACAGGCGTTGAATGCAAAAACGGCGGCCCGATGTGGACCGCGCCGCTTTCAAATGACGTTATCCCGATCAAGGGAACGTGATCATTTTCGCCTCCTCCCCAACCAAATTGATCCGGTTGAACTCTTCGGGGACAGAGATACAATCGAATATCGGAGAAAAGGAGGACTCATGGAAAATTTTCCCCATAGGTATCAGATTGAAGCCTCAGCCGACGAGGCCGGCAGCGTAACGCTTTCTTCCCATGGGCTGCCTTCGTTGATTACGGCGCCCCCGACTCAATTTGGAGGACCGGGTGATCAGTGGTCCCCAGAGACCCTTCTTGTAGCCGCTGTTGCGGATTGCTTTTTACTTTCATTCCGTGCCATCGCGCGTGCCTCCAAGTTTCGGTGGAAGCATCTTAGGTGCGGCACCGAAGGTGTACTTGATCGCGTGGATGGTGCAACTCGCTTTACGGAGCTGTTGATTCGCGCACATCTCGAATTGCCTAAGGGAGGAGATAGCAACAAGGGACGTCGGCTGCTCGAAAAGGCTGAGCAATCCTGCTTGATCACCAATTCGCTAATCGCTAAATCGAAACTGGAAAGTCAGATCGACGTGGAGTAACCAGTATAAGACGGTTCTTTCAGAGCCGACACACATTTGAATTGTGGTACTGAGACCAGGGTTCATTTAAGCATTTCCCTTTGATCCTTCGAAATTTTTCACGGATGGGAAGATCAGTTTTTGCGTGTAGCGGGCGATCATGAGGTCCTCGTTGGTCGCTATGACCCGCACAGTGCAGGGGCTCTCTGAGGTGCTGATGGTATCAGCATGGACCTCATTCCGTCGTGGATTAAGGTGAACGCCCAGGTACTCAAGACCCTGGCAGACGTCCCAGCGCACTGGGGCTGCCCGCTCGCCGATACCACCTGTGAAGACCAGTGTATCAAGGCCGCCAAGCACCGCCGTTAAGGCCCCGATGTGCTTGCGTATCTGGTAACAGAACATCTCCACCGCCTGGTTGGCGTCGGGCTCGCTTTCCCTCTTTTCGAGGAGAGTTTTCATGTCCGGGGTTAGGCCTGACACCCCGAGAAGCCCCGCTTGGTTGTTCACAAGGCGTTCGAGCCGACGACTGTCATAGCCCTTCTCGTTCATCAGGTAGAGCAATATGCCGGGATCCAAGTCCCCGCTGCGCGTCCCCATCATGAAGCCTCCCGTTGGTGTGAAGCCCATGGTGGTGTCCAGGGGCTTACCCCATCTCACCGCTGCCATGCTGGCACCGTTCCCCAGATGAGCGATGATAGCGCGGCTCTGGGCTTCTGACCCTAGTTTCTCCACCACGTATTCGTAGGAGAGGCCATGAAAACCATAGCGTCGCAGTCCCTCGTTCCAGAGATCACCTGGAAGCGGGAAGCGCTGGGCCAGCTCCGGCATGCGACGGTGGAAAGCAGTATCAAAGCAGGCGACCTGTGCGAGGCCGGGTAAGCGTGTGGCCACAGCCTCGATGACCTGGATCTCACAGGGGAGGTGAAGTGGAGCTAAGGCGACGAGTCCTCGGAGCGTGTCCAGGAGTCGTGCGTCAACCCTCTCCGGTGCTGCGTGATCCGTCCCACCGTGTACGACGCGATGGCCGACGGCGACGGGTTGCGGGAGGTTCAACTTCTCCAGGGCGGAGAAGGTCGCTTGCACCGCCACCAGATGCTCAGGAAAATCACTGTACACATCCGCCAAGATTTTTTCCGCACCACGGATCCAGAGGTGCCCGCCTTGCATGCCGATGCGCTCGACCGCCCCTTCAGCGAGCAGCGCCTCTTCATTTGCCCCGACCTGGTACAAGGCGAACTTCAAGGAAGAGGAACCACTGTTAAGACAAAGAATGGGGTGTCCTGTCACCATAACAGACCGTTAGCTCCGTTGATCCCTCTGCCGAGCCTCTCCAGCTCATATGCCCTCATGCGTCGTTTCACTTCCATGTCCATTCGCGAATCTCAGGCATATCCTGACCGTACTTTTCAATGTACTGCCTGTGCTCAATCAGCTTATCGCGGACAGCCTGTCTGGCATAAGCAGCGATATGCCTGAGTCTTGGCACTCGATCAATCACATCCTCAACAAGGTGGAATCGATCCAGATCGTTGCGGACAGCCATGTCAAAGGGCGTGGTGGTGGCCCCCTCTTCCTTATACCCTCGGACGTGGAGGTTCTTGTGGTTCGTCCGACGGTAGGTCAGACGGTGGATGAGCCAGGGGTAACCGTGATAGGCGAAGATGATCGGCTTATCGCTGGTGAAGAGGGTGTCAAACTCCCAATCTGATAGACCGTGGGGATGCTCTTCCTTCGGCTGAAGCGTCATCAGGTCAACCACGTTGATCACCCGTACCTTGATATCGGGTATGTGTCGGCGGAGTATGTCAACAGCAGCGAGGGTTTCAATTGTCGGCACGTCCCCAGCGCATGCCATCACCACGTCTGGCTCAGCACCTTTATCGTTACTCGCCCACTCCCAGATCCCGATTCCAGAGGTACAGTGCTTGATGGCAGCATCCA
The DNA here is from genome assembly GCA_027293415.1 of Candidatus Methylomirabilota bacterium. Taxonomy (NCBI): domain Bacteria; phylum Methylomirabilota (SeqCode); species Candidatus Methylomirabilota bacterium. The sequence continues at coordinate 2,663 of JAPUFX010000219.1, read as the reverse complement.
TATCAAGCCATTGGGGCTGAGACTGCTTCCCTGCCACAATGACGTTGACGTAGTTGCGGCTCCGTAGACAATGGTCAGTGACGGAGAGCAGGGTGTTTGCATCGGGAGGGAAGTAAACCCGAACGACATCTGCTTTCTTATTCACAACATGATCGATAAAGCCGGGGTCTTGGTGGCTGAAGCCATTGTGATCCTGCCGCCAGACGTGGGAGGTCAGCAGGTAATTGAGGGATGCTATAGGGCGCCGCCAAGGAATTTCGCTACGGGTGGTCTTGAGCCACTTGGCGTGCTGATTGAACATCGAGTCAACGATGTGGATGAACGCCTCGTAGCAGGAGAAGAACCCGTGACGACCGGTGAGGAGATACCCCTCCAGCCAGCCCTGGCAAGTATGTTCGCTAAGGATTTCCATCACCCGACCGTTCGGAGAGAGGTGGTCATCCTCGGGACTTGTCTCATCCATCCATGTCCGATCCGTCACCTCGAATAAGGCACCGAGACGATTCGAGGCGGTCTCGTCCGGCCCCATCACCCGGAAATTTCGCTCGTTCATGTTGAGCTTCATCACGTCCCGCAAAAACTGGCCCATCACCCGCGTGGCTTCACCGACAACGGTACCGGGTTTTGGGACATTGACAGCGTACTCCCGGAAATCCGGCATCTTCAGGTCTTTGAGCAGGATTCCACCGTTGGTGTGGGGATTGGCACCCATGCGGCGATTACCCTTCGGAGCAAGCTCCGCCAGTTTTGGAATCAACTTCCCGTTCTCGTCAAAGAGATCTTCATGCTTATAGCTCTTCATCCATTCTTCGAGAAGCTTCACATGATCCGGCTTCGTTGCCATCTCGGAGAGAGGAACCTGATGCGATCGCCAGGAACCTTCCGTTTTCAGTCCATCGACTTCCTTGGGACCCGTCCAGCCTTTGGGAGTTCGAAGGATGATCATCGGCCAACGCGGACGCTTGACGTTACCTTTTGTGCGGGCTTCTTGCTGGATTGCCTTAATCTCAGCAATCACCGTATCCAAAGTCTCCGCCATTGTCCGGTGCATAGCCGTGGGATCAGATCCCTCGACAAAATAGGGCTTGTAACCGTAGCCGACGAACAAGCTCTCCAGTTCCTCATGACTCAGACGTGCCAGCACGGTCGGATTGGCAATCTTGTAGCCATTCAGATGCAGGAAGGGTAGAACGGCTCCGTCACGAACAGGGTTAAGAAACTTGTTCGAATGCCAAGCAGTCGCAAGAGGGCCGGTTTCGGCCTCACCGTCACCCACCACGCAGGCAACGATCAGGTCGGGATTGTCGAAGGCGGCCCCGTACGCATGAGAGAGTGCATAACCGAGTTCACCTCCCTCGTGGATGGAGCCAGGGGTTTCGGGAGCAACGTGGCTGGGAATGCCCCCGGGAAATGAGAACTGTTGGAAGAGCTTTTTCATCCCCTCAGCATCTTGGGAAATGTTTGGGTAAACCTCGCTGTAAGTTCCTTCCAGGAAGGTGTTGGCGATAAGGCCAGGACCACCATGTCCGGGACCGGCAATGTAGATCATGCTCAGGTCTTGGTTTTTGATCAGGCGATTGAGGTGAACGTAGATGAAGTTAAGCCCTGGAGTGGTACCCCAGTGTCCCAGCAGCCTGGGCTTGATGTGTTCCAGCTTCAGGGGTTCCTTCAGGAGGGGATTGTCATATAGGTAGATTTGTCCAACGGAAAGGTAGTTTGCCGCGCGCCAGTAGGCGTCTATGGCATTTAGCTGTTCTTTGGAAAGAGTATCGGGCATGGCATCCTCCTCTAATGATTTCTCGATTTAAGCTTTACAGGAACGGGAACACCCAAGCTGATTTCCTCGTTCAGAAGGCAAGTCACGACAACAGTTCTCTTCTCTTGTCCTCGAATTCTTCCTTCCCGATCTCACCCTTAGCATAGCGCTGCTTCAGAATCTCTAAGGCACTTTGCGATGGCTCTCTGCCAGCCGAGGCGCGGTAGAGGTATTTGATCATAGGTGAGGGGATTTTCCTTCTCATCTAGGAGAGGTGTCAAGGGAGGATTTTAGTTTTTTTACTGGCTAATCAGCCATAGTGACCTTAAGTGGGAGGAGGTAAGGGAGCCTGAACCGTCATAGGCTTACAGCCCCGTAAGTCGGCCAGGACTCAATTAATGAGCTATTGAATTGCGTCCTACGGGCCGTTACACAAATAACGGCGGCCCGATGTGGACCGCCGCCTATCAAACTTCTAGGACTCTGGTCAGGCTGCTTTCTTGCGCTGCCTAAAGAAGCCTAACCCTGCCCTGGATACCCTGCTAATCCTCTTATATCTATCACCTGCTCCGTAAATCAATCGCCTCAATGATTAACGACACACCTGAGCCTGAGCGCCACCGATCCTCAGGGCAGTGTCGAGTCAACTGTCTGTCCATCATCCACGGCTGTACCCTTCTTGCTGTGAGGAACGGTTATCGTCACGCTTCCAGTGCAGATTTCGTACCCGTCGTCTGCCTCGAAGGTGACTAGGTAAACCCGACCATTCCCGTTTCCAGACCGCTCCGCCCGAATGAGCACGGAATCCGCCAGATCGCCATACTGCATAACTGCATCCGGGCTCGAATCGCCGTCTCCGCCGCCATTGACAGACTCATCTTGCGTAATTCCCGTCACAGTGAGAGTC
>JAPUFX010000218.1 GCA_027293415.1 Candidatus Methylomirabilota bacterium | reverse complement strand
AACTGGAGATGTTTATGTTAAGTGGGGTGAGTGGATGGACGATTATCGAACTTTTTGGAACGAGAATTCCGCCGCGATGACTCTAGAACTGCTCTCTGCTTAATCTACACCTTTCCTATAAAGCAACATTTCGACCCGCGGTTTAGGAAACCCTTCAGACCTAGAAGAAGATAGTACCTCAAACCCCTTGCCAGACAACGAAACCGATGATTTAGCACAAGATTCTGAGTAATCGGCACATTGCATACAGTTGCATAGGATGTGAGGGGTTTGAGAGAAAAAAATTACACTTACGGTTACACTCCTTGGCCCATCAAGTTTATCGCCAAGGAATAAAAAAGTTCTCCCCTTGGGCATGATCCCTTTCTATAGGAATCGAGGGGGTGGGGGCCTTTAAAAAATGAACCTCCAACATCAGCGTTACAAGGTATGTGTGTATTTTTTCCAAAAATACAGGAATAGGTAAAAATACTTATATACGAGCTGCTGATGCTCTATGCCCTCGCTGCGTAGGGCAGGCATTCAAGCAAAACTTTTTCGTCTCGGTGGAGTATTTGCGACAGAACGTGGTGGGATGGCTCTTCACAAGGAACCGCAAAACGGTGGGTTGCGGTGCCAGTGGCTGGGGCCATCCATACCATCTGGCTTGCTCTTAGAACAATGTTGTGTTCGTCGTATAAGAAGGGCTAAAGGTACCAATTCACATGCCGTTCTCAGCTGACGATTTAATCTCCCAGATCAACGAAGAAGTCTCGCGTCTGACACCCGTCGGCAATGCTGTGGCCGTGGCGCGTCATAGCGCGTTGCTTCACTTGCGCGACGTCCTGCGGAGAACGGGTTTTCCCACGGATAGCAAGCAGCGACACGAGCTTTCCCTGGTTCCACTTGTGTTCCAAGAGGCCAATTACGACGATATCGACTGGACCCATCGGGCTGCGCCGCTCGGACATTTGTCCGGTATTTTTGCAATAGATGTGGCTGTTCAATCTGCTGGTCGCGAACGTCACGAACTAACGGATGCCGAATACAAGGAGTACGTCGATGGAAGTTTCGCCGCGATTGATTATCGAACGAAACGCCACTGAACGTAAAAAGAATTACCCGTTTGAAAGAAGTTCATCGATTGGGCCCTCCTGGCCGTCGTATCGTTAAGGCCGATGATGACCAACTTTTGGACTTTCGGGTTGGCATCAAGCTTGGCGATGCGCTCCCCGTTGACAGGCGAGGACCTACACGACAAACTCCCCGTCAGGTGGACATGCCGACGACGCCCGGGTGTAGCCAACCCCGGTCATGCATTCTAGTGGAGCCGGAACTCCACAAACGTATCGCCCGCTTCGGCGGCGGCCGCGGTCCTCGGAGGCCATCGGGCTCCTCCCCTGAGCCTGTACCCACGTGGCGAAGGGCCTTGTACCATGCCACCCGTCGAGGTAAGGACCGGCGATGCACTGTCAGAGCTGCGATGCGGATCTAGGAGGGGCCGAGGCGCGTGCCGCATTCATCTGCGCTGAGGTCATGGGCGACGAGTACATCGAGTCCTATTGGTATTGTGAAAGCTGCGGGATGTACATGACAGGCAATCTGCGCGACCCCTTTCACGGCGAGATCTCGGAAAGCGGCGGTGGCCAGCTGTCCAAGGCAAAGGGGGACCGACTCATCAACCTGATTCGCAAATGTCCCGACCCGTCAGACGAAAGATGCCAGTGCGCAGCCCACCAAGAAATGCGGGGCGGTTGGTAGCTGTCGCGGCTCGGGGTGGCGGAGAGTCCGGAAACGGGGGCAAACTCGCCGTCGGGCGGACACGGCTTTCAGGACCGGTCTTACCCAAGGTCGGACGTTCGAAGTGGTCCCAGCTACGGGTCAGGTCAGCCGCAACGTCAAGAGGTGGCGCAATGCCGAGATGGCATTCAGATGGACCGCCGCCGGCCTGCTGGAGGCCCAGAAAACCTTCCGCCGCCTCAAGGCCTACCGCCAGCTGCCTATCCTCCGCGGCGCCCTGCAAGACCACATGCGAAAGGCTCAAGCCGACAGCGCCATTGAAACCATCATGAAAGCCGCATAGCCTGATCAACCAGCGATGCCTGCCTCACGAATTTCAACAGACAAAGGGACATCGCCTTGCCGTGCCACGTGATCTGTTTCGAAAGATCCTGTTGCGAATCGATAGACTACGGCCACTGGCTTTGGTGGCGGCCTCAATGGAGCGAAAAACTGGAATGATAAGGAGGGGATGTGTGTCCGGACGAGGAAATATCGAGCCGAATTGAGCTGCCAGGGGCAGTTTGGCAGTCGAAGGCCGGTCCCATCAGGCCAAGATGCGGCTCATGATTCCATGATACGGCCACTTCGACCTCCATTAAGGCCGGATTTTGCACCATCTGGGGGTATCGGCTGATACAATGTCCCGATGAATGAGAAGCGTTATCCAGTCATGCTTGACGACAATTTCCACTACATGGATGAAGAGCACCGATTAAAAATTGGTGAGTTCTCCACCTACGAGGAGGCGGTCGCGAAATGCAAGAAGGTTGTGGATGAAGATCTGCGCGACATGCTGAAACAGGGTGTTAAGCTCGAAGAGCTATCAGCCACCTGGTCGTTGTACGGAAGTGATCCATTCATCGTCGGAGGTTCGAGCCGGTTCTCCGCGCGAGACTACGTAACCGAGAAAACCCAAGAATTGGGCGACTCCCAGCAGGAGTGGCGCTGGTGGCGGGGGTGGTTCCGGTGGCGAAGGGGGCTCCAGCGGTAACGGTCGTTCCGGTGAGCGCGACTGGGCCGCCGTGGGTCGGCGGGTCGGCGTCCGATTCGAACCTCTGAGGCCGTAGACTCTATCGGCCGCGACTCTGGCGATTGATCGAGAGGAAAGAGGATTCACGCGATGACGGCTTCCGTGCTGGAACGAGCGATCGGGTTGGCCCTGGAGGTCCATCGGGGCCAAATCGACAAGGCGGGCCAGCCCTATATTCTGCATCCGCTCCGCTTGATGGCCGCCATGACTAGCGAGGAGGCGCGCGTGGTGGCGGTGCTCCACGACGTGGTGGAGGATTCCGAGGCCACCTTCGAGGACCTGGCTGCTCTCGGCCTGTCCGAGGAAGCGCTCGCCGCCTTGCGGCTGCTCACCCACCACGACGACGACGGCAGCGAGGCCAACTACTTCGCCTACGTCGCCCGGATCAAAGCCAACCCCCTGGCCCGGGCGGTCAAACTGGCGGACCTGGCCGACAACCTGGACGTGAGCCGCTTGCCCAGCCTCACCGAGCGCGACTCCCACCGCCTGAACAAGTACCTCAAGGCCAGGGAAATGCTGCGGCGGGATGACGGCTGACGAAGCGACGCGACAGTTGCTAACCGCCAAGGGTCCTCAGTGTTCTCGTCCAAGACCGTCAGGTCGCCTTTGTGTTCGTGATGTCGGAATGGGGTATTGGAATGGGAGAATGGGGTCAAATCTTTTGTTGACTAAATAGACACTCCCTTTCTTTTTCACTCCTTTGCGTTGCAACGCTCTACCTCCTGCATAAACTCTCTGCAGGCTGTCACAACATCTTTCCCTGGTTGAAGAATCGCTCCTCTTATTACAATAACCATTAGGATTGGGGCCGCACTCTCAATTCTTTTTTCCCCCTTCAGGCTGACATGCCTACGCCGGCTTTTCGGGATGAGTATCCCTTCGTCTCCCCCAAGCATTTCGCCCTTCCCCTGAAGAAACCACCGTCCCACCAGCGCGGCCGTGACTGCATCCAGCTCATCGCTTGTGATCGGTTTAGTTAATCCTTTTACCCCAAGATCTTTTAGTCCATGCAAAAGCCCC
>JAPUFX010000217.1 GCA_027293415.1 Candidatus Methylomirabilota bacterium | reverse complement strand
CCGGGGCGATCTTCCAGGTGATCTATGAGGTGGTGAGACACCAAGCCCGGGGGAAGCCGGTTCTGCAGATGTTGACCATGCGCCACAATTTCGCGGGATTGGTGGCTGGCTACGTAGTCATGTATTTCACCGGTTTTTTGATTGCGGTCTGACCCAAGGGAAAGGGAACCACGTCCCCTCGGCGCATGACGGACTCATGGTTTCTTGTATGCAGGAGCGATGATGGAACTTCGACCGGTAAGCCAGGCCGTTGAAGATTACGTCAAGGCCATCTACCTTTTGGAGCAGTCAGAAGGGAAGGTGACCACCAAAGCCCTGGCGCTCGCGTTGGATGTGGCCGCCCCCTCGGTCACCGCCATGATCAAGCGGCTACATGCCATGCGTCTGGTTCGGTACACGCGGTATCGGGGCGTGGCGCTGACTCCGGCCGGGAAACGAATGGCTCTTGAGGTCGTGCGGCACCATCGCCTCCTCGAATTGTATCTGGTGGAGGCCATGGGCCTTCCGTGGGACCAGGTGCACGAGGAGGCGGAGCGGCTGGAACACGTGATCTCCGAGGAGCTGGAGGAGCGCATCGCCGAGCTCCTCGGTCATCCTGTAACTGATCCCCACGGAGATCCTATCCCGACCAAGGAGGGACAGTTAGAACACCCTGTCTCTGTTCCCCTTGCCGAACTTAATCCGGGGACCGCTGCCATCGTCCACCGGATCGCAGACCAGAGCCCTGAAAAGCTCCGGTACCTCGGAAGCCTCGGTCTCTTTCCCAAGGTGCGGGTGACGTTAGTGGAGAAGGCTCCCTTTGGTGGCGGTATGTCGCTTAAAGTGGGAACGACGCGGTGTACGCTGGGGGAGGAGCTCGCGCGTCAGATCTATGTCCTACCCGTGGAGGCTCGCTGAGCCAGAGCGCTTTTTACCCACCCGCCTGCCTTTCCCATTCCTGTTTGAAATGCTCGAGGGGATAGAATTCGTAGTGGACATCGATCGTCTGAACATCGGGCGAGATATCCCCATTCACGCGAAAAAGCAGGGGCAGTTCCATTTCCTCTCCCGGTTCCAACGTCTGCTCGATGAAGCAGAAGCATTGGATGACCTCGAAATGTGCCTCTGTGGGTCGGACCACATGGCGTGCCTTCCCCGAGACTGGTGTGTCCGACCGGTTCCTGACCCGGAAAGCTACTAGCAAAATTTCCCCGGGCGGGGCCCGGACCTCGCCCAGGATGGGCTCGAAGTCCCAGGGCAGCCCCTTCTTTACCTCTCCCGTAAAGCGGACCACCACAGTCCCGGCCCAGTTGAGGAAAACCTTCCAGCCGTCCCCATCCTTGACAAGCTCGAACCGCTCTTCCCCGACGATGGCCGGTAGCTCGTCGCGCTGGTGCGCGGTGGTCAAGATTTCCGAGATCTTTTCTTGCTCAGCCTCCGGGAGGGAGTGGAGCTGCGCCTCGTCGAAATCCATGAGGAGCTTGCGGAGCTTGGGGTCGTTACCGTTGGGGAGGATCAGGTCGAGCACCACTGTCGCCCCGTCTTCGTGAAACTGTGTGCGGGCGTTCTCATGCCGGATATACGAGGCCAGCTGGGCCGCCAGCTCAAGGGCCGTTCCCTCAAAAGATACGTGCAGACGAAGGTATTCCTTTCGGGTCTTGTGTTTTTTGTCGGCATCCGAGATGAGGGGATAGGCCTTCGCGTAGTTCCGGCTGTAGACAGCCTGCACATATTGGCGCACTGTCTCCTCGGGGGTCCGTTCGGCACTCCAGGCGTTGGCGGCCACAGTGAGTCCAACCAGGAGAGAGACTGCACAGCTCCACCTCGGAAATTGTTTTTTCACGCTGGAGGCCTCTCCTTAAGAGGATTTCTCGCTGAGCAACCGCTGTAATAGCTTTGTGGATTCCCCATCGCTCCAGTCTCGGTAGCCCAGCTCCCGAGAGCGAATGACCCCCTGGCGGTCGATCACAACGGTCATGGGGAGCGAGAAGCCTCGAAATGCGCGAAGGGTTTCCATGTCTGGGTCTAAAAGGACCTGAAAGCTCAGGCCGAGTTCCCTGAGAAAACTCTTGATGGAACTCTTGGGACCGGCGTCGACGCTCACCGCAACGATCTCGAAGCCCTTGTCCCTGTACTTCCGGTAGGCTTTCTCCATGGTCGGCATCTCGAGACGACAGGGAGGGCACCAGGTCGCCCAGAAGTTGAGGAGGACCACTCTCCCTTTGTAGCTCGATAGGCTTATCTGATTACCCTCCAGATCCGGAAGAGTGAAGTCAGGGGCGACATGGTCCACCTCGGGGGCAGGGTGCTGCCCCCATACGGGGAGGACCATGAGGAAAACCAAAAAAATCGCCATTGTCACCAATGGCAAGCGGATCCCAGAGGTTCTTTGAGAGCATAAGCTGGTCATTCTGCGGTATTCATCTCCATGAATGCTGGTCCCGTCCTCGATGGATAGGACGCTCTGCTCGCTGTCTCAATTCAAACGGGAGATCTCTAGCCCGCATTATTCCCGAACGGAGTGTCCTTCGTGAATAATGCGTCCCGCCGCTGCGGCGGGACGCAAGGCTAGCCCTGAGCGACGCCCCGCACACGCGGGGCGGAGTCGAAGCCCGGAGGGCAGATTATTTACTTCTATGTGAATAATCCGGGCTAGGATTTATTCCGAGGCACCTTTATATGCCACAGTACAGGGGATTTCAAGCGAATTCGCCCTCCCTCTGCCGCCCGTCTTTCTCCTTGACATCCCACGGGGGGGGCGGTATGAAGAATCTCGAGAGCTGGGTGCCTCAGCTCTCCTTCCTTTTTCGGGGCTGTGGCGCAGTTGGGAGCGCGCGTGACTGGCAGTCACGAGGTCAAGGGTTCGAATCCCTTCAGCTCCACCAGGAACTTCAAGGGCTTACGGCTTCATGCCGAAGCTCTTTTTTTTATCGGTTGCGTATAGGTTGCGTTTGGTTGCGCTCAAAATAGGGTCCAACCGATCCACCGCTTCCTTGTTCGCCCCTGGGATCATGTGTCCGTACGTGTCCACGGTGACCTTGATCGAGTGGTGACCCATCTGTTCTTTGACGTACACCAGGGACTCACCTCGCCCCAGCAGGATGCTGGCATAGCTATGGCGAAGATCATGCAGCCGAATCCGGCGTAGACCTACTCGGGCCAAGCAGCGATGGAAGACCCGCCGGCGGATGTTGGTCTCGTCCAAAGGCCCACCGACCTCATTGATGAAAACCCACGCCTCTGGAGAAAACTCCTGCCCATTCAGTGCCGCTTCGGCCTCGCGTAGGGTTTTGAGCTCAAGCAGCGTCTCCGCCAAGTGGATGGACATATCGACCCGCCGGATTTTTCCGTTCTTGGGGAGCTCAATACGGCCTCGCGTGTAGTTCCGGCGTACCTCGATGAACCGCCCCTGAAAGTCGAGGTCCCCCCATTGCAGCCCGAAGGCTTCTCCGATCCGAAGGCCGGTCCGAACGAGACAGAGGAACAGCGGGTAATACCGAGGGGCGCAATCCTGTATAGATTGCAGGAATCGCGCCACCTCCTCCTCGGTAAACGGGGCGATTTCCGACCGGGGGTCGGCCTTCGCCTTCAGGAATCTCCCTAGGCGGATGGCCGGATTGGCAACCAGCATCCCGTCCTCGATCCCGTGATTGTAGATTTCCCGGATCACGGCGACGGTATGACGGACAGTGCTGCGGCTCAAGGGCTTTCCGCGAATACCCCGCTGGAGCATTCCGGCGATGAGGTTCTTGATGTCCTCTCGGCTAACCTCCGACACAGGTGTGCCCCCGAAGCGGGGAAACGCGTAGTGCCGCAGCAGGGTACCGTACTTCATATAGGTGCTTACCCGGCAATGGACTTTGGCGTAGCTCTCAAGCCACCGCTCCGCGTACTCTTGGAAATTGGGTGGCCGCTCGGAGAATTCGTCCTGGATGGACAGGTTCCCCAACGCCAGTCGTGCCTCCAACTTCCTCGCCACCTCGAGAGCGCTCTTACGGTCGCCGATCTTTTTCGCCTTTCGCTTGCCTTGGTGGTTGATGAATACCCACCAGGTGCTGTCTTTCTGTCTGACCCGCACGCCCACTTTTCACCTCCCCGGACGCGCAGGACGCGGCGCGTAAGCTGTACCACGAGGGGCGATAGCGGTCAAGATTTCAGCCCTCCTAAAGCTTGCGAGACCATCCGATCCAGGTCCCGTC
>JAPUFX010000216.1 GCA_027293415.1 Candidatus Methylomirabilota bacterium | reverse complement strand
GAGTAGCTGCACTAACTCGCGTTCAGAGGCCGTTCTACCGAGCAGGTCCGGCTCCTCGAGGACTACAAGAAGTCGCAAGGGATCTTTCATACGGCCGATACCCCGGAGGCGGAGTATTCAGACGTCCTCGAGTTCGATCTCGGCACGGTCGAGCCAAGCCTGGCCGGGCCTCGCCGCCCCCAGGACCGGGTGAGACTGAGTGACGTTAAACGCTCCTTCCATCAGGAACTTCCGACAATGCTCAAGGCTGCAGCCAGCCGGGCCAAGACACCCGGCGTCGAGGTAGGCCGCTTGGAGAGCGAAGGGGGAAAGCCAATGGGGGTGGCGGTAGCCGAGCCAGAAGGAGAGTCGGCTGCTGTACGCACGCGGCTCAACGGTGACGAGTTCACCCTCCGCCACGGCTCCGTTGTGATCGCAGCCATCACGAGTTGCACGAACACCTCGAACCCCTCGGTCATGATGGCGGCCGGGTTGTTAGCCAAGAAGGCCGTGGAGCGAGGTCTCACTTCGAAGCCCTGGGTCAAGACGAGCCTGGCTCCAGGCTCGAAGGTCGTAAGTGACTACCTGAAGGAGGCAGGGCTCGATCGCTTCCTCGAGGCACTTCGCTTTCACGTGGTCGGCTATGGGTGCACGACCTGCATCGGCAACAGCGGGCCGCTCCCGCCACCGATCTCGCGCGCCATCCAGGACGGAGGGCTGGTGGCGGCCGCGGTCCTCTCTGGGAACCGCAACTTCGAGGGCCGGATTCACGCGGAGGTGCGCGCGAACTATCTTGCCTCCCCGCCCCTCGTCGTGGCCTACGCCCTGGCGGGACGCGTCGATATGAACCTGGCTGAGGAGCCCCTAGGTCGCGGCAAGGACGGCGAGCCGGTCTTCCTGCGGGATATCTGGCCCACACAGCAAGAGGTGGCCGACGCGATCCGGACCGGGGTACAGTCCGAGATGTTCCGGAAGACTTACGAGGATGTCTTTACCGGGGAAGAGCGCTGGCAAAAGCTCCCGGTGCCCGAGGGCGATACCTACGCCTGGGATGAGACCTCCACGTACGTGAAGCATCCACCCTACTTCGTCGACATGCCGGTCACTCCCCCGTCCGTCGCGGACATCCTCGGGGCCCGGGTCCTCGCCGTCTTCGGCGACAGCATCACCACGGACCACATTTCGCCAGCCGGTTCGATCCATCCGGATAGTCCCTCGGGCCGTTACCTGCAGGCGGAGGGGGTGACCCCCTCGGATTTCAATACCTACGGGTCGCGCCGTGGAAATCACGAGGTGATGATGCGCGGGACGTTCGCCAACGTGCGGCTCAAGAACCAGCTCGTGCCCGGAGTGGAGGGCGGGGTAACCCTGCATCTGCCGGATGGAGAGCAGATGCCGATCTTCGACGCGGCGATGAAGTATCACAAGGAAGGGGTACCCTTGGTCGTCTTGGCGGGGAAGGAATACGGTTCTGGCTCATCGCGGGACTGGGCAGCCAAGGGACCCCGGCTGCTGGGGGTCCGGGCGGTCATTGCGGAGAGCTACGAGCGCATTCACCGCAGCAACCTGGTGGGTATGGGAATCGTGCCCCTCGAGTTCAAGTCGGGTGAGTCGATCAAGAGTCTGGGACTGAGCGGCTACGAGCTGTTGGATATCGTCGACCTGGTCGAACGGATCGAAAGCGGCTTCAAAGGCGGACGCGACGTGACCGTCCGGGGGAAACGCCCAGATGGGAGCAAGTTCAGCTTTACCGCCACCGTCCGGATCGACACGCCACAAGAGATCCTCTACTACCGTCACGGCGGAATCCTGCACTACGTCCTGCGCAGGTTGGCTGGAATGACCTAGCCGCGGACCATCGGATTCCTCACTCAAAAGTCTAGGCCGAACGCTCAACCAGGGCGCTCGGCCTTTTTTATCGGCGGTAAGAGTACTACTGCTACATAGCGAGGTCTGGGGTCAGGACCCACTCCAGCCGGAAGCCCCCATCGACCCATGCGAGACAGGCGATTGCCCCTGCCTTGAACTGGATGATCTCTGACTCGGGATCGCCGCGCAGGAGGGCCGAGGCGAGGCGGCTGAGATGAGGCAGGTGCCCGACGATCATCAGCGGTTCCCGAGATTGTTCGATCTCGGCCTGGGCTTCCCCAGGATCATCCATGGGGGACAGCCCTTCCACCTCGTGGAGGCCGCGGGTCGGTGAGAGGTGTTCGGCGAGGATTTCGGCCGTCTGCCGAGCGCGCAGCTTGCCAGAGTGGCGGATCTCTGCGATTTGAAGTCCCATGGCCCCCACATGACGGGCCACTCGGGTTACTTCCTCGCGACCGTGATCGCTTAGTGGTCGGGCGGGATCTTCCCTCTCGGACTTCGCCTCGCCGTGTCGTACCAGGTAACAGTGCATCGACCTTCTCTCCGGCTGCGGTTACACGATCGCTTTCTGGAGCTCATGCGTGGATGTGCGCAAGTCGGCGCGCCTGCCGGCCATGGTGTACGAGAGGCCGAGCTTGACGTGCAAGAGGGGGAGGAGCGGCGCCAGGAAGGCAGGATAGGTGTCGTGGACCATGTGGGCGATCGAGACGAGCAGGACGCTGGGGGTATGAAACTTGCCTTCCCTGTCGGTCAATGACGGACGTGCGCCTTGCGAAGGAGGTATAGCCATAAGCACTGAGGTGGATTCTAGCCCACGAGGCCGGTCCAAAGGGCGAGGACAAAGGAAAGGGCCGTAAGGAGGATGCACGCGGTCGCCGCCAGCTGGTGGGTACTTTGCTTTTGCTTGTGGTCGTTGTGGCCGAGGGCCATCGCCGCCAGGTACCCGCCCAAGAACCCACCGGCGTGGGCGAAGTTATTTATCCCGGCCATCATGAAGCCTAATACAAAGAGGACAAGCGCCCACTGCCCGTACTGGCGAAAAACCATCACCCCGAACGTTCCCCCACGGCTGCGCCCGTAATGGACCATGGCGCCCAAGAGGCCAAAGATTGAGCCCGAGGCACCGATGGTGAACGGTAGGCGGACCCAGTTGGACACGACGAAACCTAAAACGCCCGCTGCGGTGAAGATCACGATGAGACGAGAGCGGCCGTACACCCCCTCGACCGCCGGCGCGAGCTGGTTGATCCACAACAGATTGAAGAGGATGTGGAGCAGACTTCCGTGGAGGTAGATCGCGGTGAATAGTGTCCACCAGCGGCCCAGGGCCCACGCGTAGGCACCGGTCATTCCGAGGGCGTTGAGGGCCGCCCTGCTCGGCGCCAGGAAATCGAAGGGGTTGCCGAGGCGCAGGGCAGTCCGCGGGTCGAGAAGCAGGGAGAGAACATAAACGGCAACACAGACCCCCATAACGACGCGGGCAAAGTTGAGTTCGCCGAGGAAGCGCGTAATACCAGGGCCGAATCCCCAGAGCCCAGGGTTACGCCGCCCACAGTAAAAGCACGCGGGCGCATCTATGCTGTTGAGCCTTCCGCAGGAAGGGCAGACACTCGAGCCGGACTTTTTACGAAACATGTATGAACTCTCCGTGAGCCAAGGCGGCCATGTGTAGCCAAAGGCATCTTTCCTTTATACCCCGTCTTGTTCACACGGTCCATTATTTTGCTGCCGCCAAAGAGCCCGGGACGCTGATGGCAGCTATTGCGTGGTGTGAGCGAGACGGGCGCTCCCCGAGTTGTGCCAGAGATGGTCCCAGGGTTATACTGATCCGGTTGGTGGCTCCGTGCTATCCACAGGCAGAAGAATTGCATGCGTGGAGAAAAATGAAAGGGGTAAAGGGCGGCAAGGGACGCGCAGAGCTGGAGGTCGAATGAAACGGTTGCTCTTGATCGGGATCGTTGGGTCAATATTGATCCTGAGCGTTGCGCGCACGGGCTTTCCCATCGAGGGACACCCGACGGAAAAGACTCCGCAGTCTCCGACCCTTCGAGCAAAAGGGTGGGTGTCCTATGACCTCGCCGAGCTGATCGCTAATCTGGCCGAGCTGACGAACTGGCCTGTCGCGGATTGGCCAAGCCCACAGATTCTGCAGGCCCCATCTGAGGCCTTTCAAGGCTGGACGCAGCTCAACCGCCGCAGTTACTTTGGTCAATACGATCCCGAGCGGAACCGGATTTTCCTCAACCTCCGCTGTATCTCCAAGTTCCCGGAGCACCCGGGGGCCTACTGCATCGCCGTCCTCTTTCACGAGTTGGTCCATTGGGGACAGTACCATTCTGGAATGGAAGAATATATAAGTGGGTCAGAGCGGGAACTCCACGCTACGGACTATGAGAAGCGTTACGTAGAGGCCCGGTTGGGGATTGAGGATATGTATCCGCCAGACCGCCCGACTCCTGATCAACTTCCACCACTGGGGATGCCGATCCGCCTGAAAGGGCCTGCGCGGCGTGTCATCGTCCAGGACGTGGCGGGCCAGCGCCAAGGGCTCTGGGTCATCACAGGAACCTGGCTAGAGGTGCGCGCCATGAAACGCTATCAGGTGCAGGTCATCCATCACCGTAAGCATTGGGTCGGTGTGCGGATCTTCCAGATTGACCCAGTAACGGGAGGTCGGCTCGTCGAGGGGTGGTGGGATCGGGGCTACATCCCGCCTCAGAGAGGTGTGGGTCCCGACATCACGTTCCCGGTGGATCCGGTTTACCGGGCCCGGTGGGTGCGGGTCCGATAATCTTCTTCTTTACTCTGGAATCTCAAGGACGCGTTCGGTGACCACTGAGGATGGATCATCGGGATCCCCGAGGACGGTAAAGGAAATCTTCCGCCAATCAGCGGAGAGCTTCTTGACAAGCAGCTTGGCCCCGGAAACCCAGGAGCCCTCTTCCGTTTTGATCTCGATGGTATACGCGCTACCCGGCGCATCCTGACACCCCCGAACAATAGGAGTGGAGTCATTCCGCCTTGTGACCCAATCTTCGGGAAAGGTAATCCAGTATCCGACTCGCGGGGAGTGCGAAGAATACATCGGGTCACGGACAACGATCTTCAGGAGGTGACCACGATACGGGTCGACATAGCTCACTATCCAATTGTGGATTTCGGCGCATACCTCGGTGAACCCCGCGGCCTCCATGCGTGGAACCCCGGGGCCGATACTAAGCCCCATCGCGAGGTATAGTCCGATCGGAATCAGCAGCTTCTTCATCCACTCCTTCCTGTACGTGGACTGTTGCGGGCGCGCAACACTATCCCGCACTGCTATGTGTGTCAAGTATGCCGCAGCAACTCCCAATGTCAAGAGATCCAGCAGAGCTAACCCCGTCCAAGAGTTTTGCCAGGTGTGATGATTACCCTTCAAGGAGAAGCAGGATGCGCCCAAGCCGAGCGGTGGAATCGTCAAGACCGCCGGGACGATTGCGGCCTTGCCAGAGTTCTCGGTGCCGGCCGATCAAGGCCCTGAGTTCGGTGGCTAGCGCAGTCCGGGTCTGGACCAGTATGGCACCAAGGGGCCTGTGTTGGCCCTCCTGCAGGCGGCCCATGCCAAGCCGGCAGGCCAGCCGCAACATGTCGGCGACCCAGCCGAATTCTTTCCTAATGTCCTCGGCGTCGGGCCTCGCCATGCGCACCTTCGTCAGCGGCGCCATCACGCCGTCGATATAGGCAAGCGTCCTTTCCAGGGATTCGAAGCTCAAGCCCTCGACCTGCAGGTGGGACAGGTCGTGATCGGCAAAGACCAATATCTGAAAGAGGACCGAACTGTTTTGTAGGCGGGGACCGGCATGCAGATAGGCATTGCCCAGATCATAGGCGAGGCGACCCATCACCCCAGCCTGGTCGCGGAAGACATGCGCATCGAGCAGCGCCGGTATGTCCAGGCGGCTGGGGTCGGCAGCATCGGCGCTATACCAGCTCATCCCGGCCCCGGCCAGCAGGCCAAGATAGCTTACCGGGAAGGGTTGCAAGTGCCCGTTGTCCCCCCAGTCGGTCGTGAGAAAGCCGATGGCCCCGGTGCGGTGGCCTGCCGCGGCCGCGTTGCTGATGTTCGCCAAGGCATTTTCCGTCCGCCCGGCGAGGCTGTTCCAACTGCTGGTGCCCGGACAGACGTAGACGCGCTGTCCGGCGGCCGTGAAGAGACGGCTGTGCTCGGCAAAGGGATGATCGGCCTCGTAGCCCCACTCCAGGATGATGACGTCGTTGGGCAGTTCGCGCAGCAGCTCGGGTCTCTGCCGCAACATGTCCCCCCAGCACTGCATGGTTCGACCGTGTTGGCTCACCAGGCCGTGAATATGTTGCACAAAGTCGAGATAGACCCGCTCCTGGCCCTTCGCTGCGCAGACCGCAGCAGAGCGGCCGTGGCCCAGATCGAGAGTCTCATCGAGTCCCACATTGAAGTGGCGGCTGGTGAAGTGGGGGAGCAGTTGCTCGTGCAGGTCGGCCAGGAGCGCGAGGCTTCCGGGGTCGATAGGGCAGAGACCGTAGGGTTCTCGATTGGGGCTAAAGGGGTGGGAAAGGCCGTCCGGACATTCGGCCAACCGGCGATAGGGCTCGTGAACCAGCCAACGATGCATGTGGCCAAAGCTGTTCTGGTTGGGTACGAGCTCCACGTAGCGGTCCCGACAAAAGGCGTCCAGGGCCTCAATCTCCGCACCGGTGAAGGGGCTGGCATACTGCCAGACGACCTCGTGCCCACGGTAGGCAAAGGTATGCTTCATGTAGAGCTGTACCTGATTGATCTTCCAACTGGCCAAGAGGTCCACCAGATCGAACAACGTCTCCATGGTGGGGACTTTGTCCCGGCTCACATCAAGCATGACGCCTCGGTGCAGAAAATCGGGCCAATCGTCGATGCGGAGGCCGGGAAGCACGAAGGGGGCGTTTGCGGTGGCCGGTGCGTGGAGATGTATCAGCTGGGTGAGAGTGCAAACGCCGTAGAAGGTCCCGGCCTCGTCGGCGCCGATCAGGGAGACGCCCGCGTCGTCAATCACGAGGCGATAACTCTGGGCCCGGGTGAGCAAGGCCGGATCGAGGCGAATCGTGATGCGAGCCTCTTGACGGCCCCGTTCCTCGGTGGCGTCCGCGCTCCGTCGGGGGCGTCGCCCGTAGCCCCGCAGCAACTCTGCAAGCCACTCGGCGGTCGCCTGCAGATGCGGAGACGCCATATCGATCACAGGCTCCTCCGGCACCGCGAACCATGCACCCGTCCGTTCCACGTGTTGCGGTCTGGGGAAGAGAAGGGTGAGGTGCTTACTCATGCGGTCCTTTCGCCGGGTGGAAAGGAGGAAGAATTCTCATGTCAAAGACGGGACATTGCGGCAGGGATGGAATGAGATGCGGCTCTTTTCGCAGGAATTGTAACGGTTTGCGATGTGAGCGTCAACAGGCTGGTGGCCTTTCCAACTTGAAACTGTGTGGCCGGGTCGGTATCATGCTCGCGTGAAGAAGGATTGGTGCTGACGCTACATCCGGACCGGACCCCCAGGGAAGGGTTAGGGTTGGCAAATGCCCGAAACGAAAACCATGTTGATCAACATGGGCCCGCAGCACCCCTCGACCCATGGGGTCTTACGGCTCGTGCTGGAGCTAGATGGGGAGGTGGTCGTGAAAGTCACGCCCCACATCGGCTACCTGCATACCGGCATGGAAAAGATCATGGAGTCAAAGCGGTATCAACAGGCCATCACTATCACTGACCGATTTGATTATCTCGCCCCCATGTCGAACAATCTGGCCTTTGTGTTGAGCGTCGAGAAACTGCTGGGTATCGATGTTCCGGAACGGACCAAATACATCCGGGTCCTCCTGACGGAACTTACGCGGATCAAGAGTCACCTCGTGGCCTTGGGGACGATGGCCTTAGAGGTCGGGGCTCAGAGCGTTTTTCTCTACTGCTTCCGGGAACGGGAAAAGATCCTGGATATCTACGAGATGGTCAGCGGGGCCCGCATGATGTCAAGTTACTTCCGGGTAGGGGGACTCATGGCCGATCTCCCGGAAGGCTTCGACAAAGCAGTTCAGCAGGTCTTAGGCGAGTTTCCCCCGCGATTTGATGAATACGAGGACCTCCTGACGAAAAACCCGCTTTGGATCCAGCGCCTCAAAGGGATCGGGGTGATCAAGGGCGAAGAGGCCATTGGCTGGGGGTTATCTGGTCCAAATTTGAGGGCGTCTGGTGTCCCCTGGGATTTGCGAAAGTCAAACCCGTGCTCCGGTTATGAGCAGTTCGATTTCGAGATCGCCCTCGGACAGGACGGCGATTCCTACGAGCGGTATCTTGTACGGATCTTTGAGATGCGACAGTCGCTCAGGATCGTGGAACAGGCCCTCAAGGAGATGCCGGGGGGTCCGATCAATATCGACAATCCCAAGATCGTGGCCCCGCCGAAGAAGGTGGTCCGACAGAGCATGGAGGCGTTGATTCACCATTTCCTCCTGTACTCCCAGGGCTTCGATGTACCGCCGGGAGAAGCCTATGTCCCGGTAGAGGGACCCAAGGGGGAGGTAGGCTTCTATGTGGTGAGCGACGGGACCAACAAGCCCTGGAGGGTCAAGCTTCGTCCCCCCTCGTTTCTCAATATCCAGGTCCTCCCCACACTGATCGAGGGGCACATGCTCGCCGACGTTGTGGCAATCGTCGGCAGTATCGATTTCGTCATGGGAGAGGCAGATCGGTAGGGTGGTGCACGACGGAACTTCCGGGATCAGCCTCCAAATCTTCTTCTTCCTGGTGTTATTGACCCCCAATTCTCTCGTCAAGACGCCCCACCACACAATCGATGCGAAGTGACCGCCTAGCGCATGCTCGACCAGGTCCGCGCCTTCCCAGGTAGAGCCCCACCATCTGGCAAGTAAATCTCCAGTTGACATACAATACATTCTATGCTATACATGTATTACAAACACTACGGAATCGGAGGTAGCTATGTCAGTGTCGATTTCGGTGAGACTCCCAGAGGAGGTAGCAAGGGCTCTGGAAGAACTCGCAAAGGTTACGGAACGGCCTAAGACCTTTCTGATCCGGAAGGCTCTGGAATCATATCTTGGTGAGTATGCGGACTTTCAGATTGCTCTGGACCGGCTCCGTGACAAGGACGATGCGGTCATCTCTCGCGCCGAGTTGAGAAAGCGGCTTGGCATATAAGATCGAGTACAAAGCTTCCGTTGTTAAAGACCTCAAGCGGATCGATAAAAAAGAAGCTGCGCGTCTCCTCCAAAAATTGGAACAGGAACTTGGTCGCGGTGGAAAGGATGTGGAACCGCTTCGAGGTCAATTTCGGGGGCTTTGGCGCCTGAGAATTGGCAACTATCGGGTCATCTACGTGAGGACGGATGAGGGTTTCCTGGTCCTCCGTATCGCACACCGCCGCGAGGCTTACCGGAAGTAAAGGATTCGTGATCATGAATACGCGGTGACCGCCTAGCGCATGCTCGACCAGGTCCGCGCCTCCATAGCCCGCCGCGCACCCACATCCTCCCAATCCA
>JAPUFX010000215.1 GCA_027293415.1 Candidatus Methylomirabilota bacterium | reverse complement strand
TCCGATGAATCGGGCGGTATAATTCAACGTCTTGAGCTTCCACGCGAGGTACTGCGGGTCGATTGGAACACAGTGTCCCCCAAGCCCGGGGCCAGGAGTAAAGGGCATAAAGCCGAAAGGCTTTGTTGCGGCCGCTTCGATAATCTCCCAAACGTCCAAACCCAACCGGTCGCACATCAAGGCAACCTCATTGACAAGTGCGATATTCACAACCCGAAAGGTGTTTTCTAGCATCTTGACCATCTCGGCCGCGCGAGTGGAGGAAACAGGAACGACCTTATGTATCACTGTGGCGTACAGGGAGCATGCCATGTCCCGGCACGTCCCAGAAATCGCGCCGATCACCTTGGGAATCTGGGGAAGTGGAAAGTCAGGATTGCCCGGGTTGATCCGTTCAGGCGAGTACGCGAGGTAGATGTCCTGCCCCACGCGCAGCCCCTTTGCCTCGATGCTGGGGAGGAAGATTTCTTCGGTGGTCCCCGGAAAAGTCGTGCTTTCCAGAACGACGAGCTGTCCCATTCGGAGAAACGGGACGATCCCCTTGGCGGCAGCCACGATGAAGGAAATATCCGGCTCTTTTGTTTTGCTCAGCGGGGTTGGGACACAGATGATGATTACATCGCACTGTTCGATAGCTGCATAGCTTGAAGTCAGGGTGAAGCTGCCATTACTGACGAGACCCGAGAGCGTATGTGCATCCACGTCCGATGAGACCAGTGCTCCAGTCTTAATCTTGTGCAGCCGATGCTCATCCACGTCAATTCCGATCACAGGGAATCCTACCTTGGCAAACTCAACGGCGAGGGGAAGACCAACATATCCCAGTCCGAGGACGCTTATAGTTGCTGTTCGATTTTCCAACTTCGCCTTTAGATCCATATCGGACTTCCAACTGCCTCCGCCTCCCTGCTGCCAGGAGGCAGGGATGCTTTAGTCTAGGCATCTAACTTCCCCAAATAGCTGCAAAAAACATGCCCCTTTCCGCGCGAGCCAGACACGAATACCTCTCAATGAATACACCTTGGCCCTGAGGGATCAGGCGCTTGATTCTGTGGGGTTTAGCACGAGAAGGAGGCGGGAAGTCAGAAGGCGGCCGGAAAAGAAAGGAGAGCTAGGTCACTTCACCAGATCATTACGGATGGCGTAGTGGATCAATTCCGCATTGTTCCTGAGGCGCATTTTCTTCAGCATCCGAGTGCGGTGGGTGCTCACGGTTTTAACACTCAGGTCCAAATCCTCGGCGATTTCGGTGAGGCCTTTGCCTGTTGCGATCATGCACAGTACCTGGAACTCCCGGTCGGACAGGGTTTCGTGCAACGCTTTCTTAAGATCCTTTCCCAAATCAGAAACCATTTTTTCCATTAGCGAAGGACTCACATACTTGCCACCGCCAGCCACCTTTTGAATGGCGGTAACCAATTCTTGCGGGGCGGTTTCCTTGGTGAGATATCCAGCTGCTCCCGCCTTCAAGGCACGCAAAGCATACTGCTCCTCGGCATGTATGCTCAGAATTAGGACCGGAACCTCCGGAAACTGGTTCTTGATCTGTTGCAGGACGACCAGGCCATTGGCACCCGGCAGGGAAATGTCCAGCACGACTAAATCCAAATGACCCGCTCGCAACCTTTCCAATGCCTCCTGTCCGTTGTTCGCTTCACTAGCCACCTCCAGATCAGGAGTTTCCACAAGAATTTGTTTCAGCCCCTCGCGAACGATTGCATGATCGTCGATGATTAAGATCTTAATCATGTGCTTTCTCCGACTAGACTGGCTCCCCCTTCTCTTATGGGAATGCGAACGGTAACGGCGGTGCCTTTACCTCGGACCCCCTTGATGGTGACATCACCTCCCATCGGCAGGACCCGCTCTCGCATACCAATTAATCCCAGTGATTTCGGATCGGCAACTGCTTCTTTCGTGATGCCCGTTCCGTTGTCTCGCACCTCTAATACCAGGTCCTGTCCCACCTTTGTCAGGCTGAGGTCGATCCTCGTGGCGAAGGCGTGTCGACCGACATTCGTCAAGGCCTCCTGGCAGATACGGAACACCGTCGTAGCCCGCTCTACATGCACGGTAATTTCCTCGGGGTGTTTTGTGAACATACATGCTATGCCGGTTCGATCTTGAAACTCCCGGATCTGCCATTCCAGCGCGGCGACCAGCCCAAGGTGATCAAGGATTCGAGGTCGCAACTCGGTGGAGATTCGGCGCACCGTTTGCACCGTTGTGTCGATGAGGTGGGTCATCCAGTCGGTCTTTTTTTTCACATGCTCTTGATTTGGAGCCAATCGCTGGGCGACCCAGGTCAGGTCGATCTTCAAGCCTGTCAGTGCCTGCCCTAGCTCATCGTGAATCTCGCGGGCGATCCGGCTCCGCTCCTCTTCCTGCACAGAGAGGAGGCGGGTAGAAAGGGCACGCAGCTGCTCCCGGGAACTGAGCAATTCCTCCTCGGCCCTGTGGCGTTCGTCGATCTGCTCTTCCAGAATGCCAATTGCTTCAGACAACTTAGCCGTTCGTTCCTGAAACCCGAGTTCCAATTGTTCATTCAAGCGTCGCAGTGCCTCCTCCGCCCGCTTGCGCTCGGTGATGTCCTCGATCATTGCCAGACCATACTGAGGCTTTCCCTGCTCATCGCGGATGACACAAGCCGTCAGGCCAATCCAGAGAATCCCCCCGTCCTTCTTGATGTACCTTTTTTCCAGATGAAAAAAGGGTATCTCTCCACCGAAAATTTGCTCACTGAGTCGCACATCCTTGTCGATATCCTCCGGATGGGTGATCTCAGCAAATGTCAGTCCTGTCAGTTCTTGCTCTGTGTATCCCACCATCTTGCACAGGGCACCATTGACTTTGACAAATCGATAATCCAAGTCAATGATAGCCATCCCGAGCGGGCCTTCCTCAAAGATCTTGCGAAGGCGCTCTTCGCTCTCTCGCAAGGCTTCCTCCGCCCGCTTGCGCTCGGTGATGTCGCGATCGATACCGATAAACCCACAAGGCTGTCCCTTCTCATCAGTCACAAGTGAAATGACCGTATCGGCCCAGAACTTGGACCCATCCTTGCGTCGCTGCCAGTACTGACCGCACCACAAGCCCCTCGTCCGAACTGCGTCTATTCGTCGCCGTTCTTCGTCTTCCTCATGGGACTCGACAATGAATGTGATGGGCTTTCCAATGACCTCGTCGGCGCGATATCCATATAAGGCCTCGGCACCTTTGCCCCAGTAGACGACGTGGCCCTCTAAATCCGTCGCAACTATGGATTCGCGGACGCTGTCCAATAGTTGCGCCTGCAAACGTAATTTTTCCTCCGCCTGCCTCTGCTCAGTAATGTCCTTGAACTTCACGACTGCCCCGATGACCTCTCCTTGGTCGTCCCGAATGGGAGTACTGATGTACTCAACGGGGAAGCACATGCCGTCCTTTCGCCAAAAGACCTCGTCTGTCACGTGATAGACGGTTCCATCCCGAAATGCCGCATGGATGGGACATTCCTCCCGAGGATAGGGACTCCCATCCGGCTTCGAGTAGTGCAGGATATCGTGCATGGTCTTACCGATCAGCTCTTCGACCCGCCACTCGATCATCCGCGCCGCCGCCGGATTCACAAAGGTGATTTTTCCATCCAGATCCAGGCCGTAGATCCCTTCTCCAGCCGCGTTCAAAATCAGCTCGTTTTGATGGCGGAGTCGGTCAATCGCCTCCTCTGTACGCCTGCGCTCCGTGTTGGATGGTTTATGGTCTATCATGGTCGTTGCTTCCGCGTATAACTCGACCAAGGCTAGGGGGTGTACCCCGGCTACGCCCGCAGTTCGTGGATTATACTATATCCTTCCATAATCAGTGCCAAGGGGGATTTTCCGTGACTTTCAAGGAGAGCTAAGGGGCCGAGATTAAAGGCCTGTGCAGGTTCGACGCAGGAGGAGATAGAGCAGAACCAGGGTGGGGTATCGGAACGTCTTGCCTGGATTATATCCTAGAAGAGCTTAACCAACATTGCCGTCTTCAGCTGCTCGAAATCAACCGGTTTTGTGATGTACTCGTACGCCCCCAAGTCAAAGCACTTTCTCGCCTCTTCTTCCTTATGGACTGCTGTTACCATCGCCACCGGAAGATCCGGGGTGGTGGCCTTGATCCGTTTCAGGGTCGCAATCCCATCCATGCCTGGCATCATAATGTCGAGGAGGACCAGGTCCGGCTTGTGCGTCTTGATGAGCTCGAGGCCGGCTTCACCGCTGGTAGCCACCAACGCTTCGTATTGAGTGGTCGTCTCAATAACGAGCTTTAGCACCGTGCAGGCATCTTCCTCGTCATCGATAAGCAGGATCTTCTTCTTCGCCACAGCGCATTCCTCCTTGTTTTTTTTGCAGTTGCTTTTCGATCAATTCCTCCAGTTCTTCTAGATTCGCTGGCTTTGCGATAAATGGATGCCCGCCGATCGTGCCCCCCATTTTTTCGGCTTCTTTTTTTGTCGCCACAGCGGTTAAGAACACCAGCGGGGTCTCTTTGAGTGCCTTATCGGCTTTGAGCTGGGCTGCGACTTCGCCCCCGTCTACGTTGGGCATCACGATATCCAGAATGATCAGATCCGGCTTAAACGTCCTGGCAGTGGCCAAGGCGTGCTCCGCCCGGTTCTCCTCTCTCACCTCATAGGCCCCGGTGTTCTCGAGGTTTAACTTGAGGAGACCGGTAACATCCGGTTCATCGTCAATCAGTAGGATCCGTTTCTTTTGCATCTTCGTGGCTCCTTTCTGTTTTGAACGTGAGGGTCACGCACGCACCCCCCTCTTGCCTGTTGCTGATCTCAATTGTCCCCTGGTGTAATTCGAGAATTTTTCGCGTCACACTTAACCCCAATCCGGTTCCCTGTCCGGGTGGTTTGGTTGTAAAAAATGGGTCGAAGAGCCGATCAAGCGTTTCGGTCGGGATCCCTGTGCCTGTATCTAGCACTTCGGCCACGACCCGGGTCTCCCCGATTCGGAACTGATCGGTTCTCCGGCGCCCGACATCGGGACCGAATTCGTCCGGCCGCTCCGTATACGTTTTAACGGTAAGTGTTCCTCCCGCTGGCATGGCATGAATGGCATTGATGAAGAGGTTCACGAAGGCCTGCTCGATCTTTTGCCGATCCAGCTTGACCGGAGGGAGGTCCGCCCCCAGCTCTTTGACCACGGCGACATGAGTCCTGACCAACTCGTGGTTCATCAGCAGCAGCGACTCCTCCACCACAGCATTAAGCTCGGAAGGCGTCAGCTCGATTGCACTTGAGGCAGAAAAATCCAAGAGGCCCTTGATCACACGATCCGCTCTTTTGACTGCGTTGTTCATTTTTTCCAACACCAGAGCGACGTTGCCGTCATCCGGATTCAAAGACGCCTGTGAGAGATACACAAGCCCGTGCAGGAGTATGTGTAAGGGGTTCTTGACCTCATGCGCGACCCCCGCGGCCAACTGGCCCACCGATTCAAACTTCGCGCTCTGAATCAGTTGGAGTTGGGTGGTTTTTAACTCGGCCTCGACCCGCTTGCGTTCGGTACTGTCCTCACACAGCGTCACAATACCGATCGTCCCTCCAGCGGCGTTTATGACAGCGCCGGAGATCAACTGGACGGGGAAAGTGCTTCCGTCTTTCCGGCTGTTGAGGCTTTCCCGGGTCCGGCTCTCCATTTCGTTCATCTGATCAGAAGCCATCGGTTTCCACAAATCGCGAGGGGCGAAGATTTTCACATCCTTGCCGATCAATTCTTCCACGGTATATCCGTGCATACTTGCATCAGCGGGATTTGTATAAACAATTTCTCCCTCTGTGTTGGTGATCGTGACACCCAGTTTCATGGTCTGCACAGCTTCTTCTAACCAACGCAGGGCTTCTTCCGCGCGCTTCTGCTCGGTGATGTCGCGTGATATGCTCATGCCGCCCACAACCGTCCCGTTCGCATCGCGGAGCGGCGCCGCAGAAACGTAAGCGCAAAAAGTCTCTGCGTTGTTTCTCTTGTTTATAAGCTCCCCGGCAAACCGCCCATACTTCCGTATGTCGGCAGCCACGCGTGTACCGTCGGATGGGTCTGCATACAGCAGGTCAATGGGCCTGCCTAAGACTTCCGCTTTGCTGTATCCGAAGGCCTGTTCCGCGGCTCGGTTGAACTCCACGATCTTCCGGTTTCCATCGACCGAGATGATCATGTCTAAGGAGCTTTGGATGACATTTTCT
>JAPUFX010000214.1 GCA_027293415.1 Candidatus Methylomirabilota bacterium | reverse complement strand
GAAGACACGTTTTTCTTCCAGGGCAACACGCATCTTCCGATGGAACAGTATTGCACCATCGCTTTTTACGGACCGGATGGGAAGCTTACGGTCTGGTCTTCAACCCAGACTCCCCATTATCTCCATCGAACCCTGTCTAAGGTCTTGGGGTTCCCGATGTCTCGGATAAGGGTTGTTGCCACGCCTGTGGGCGGGGGGTTTGGCGGCAAGAGCGATCCATTCTCCCATGAGCTTGCCGTGGCGAAGCTTTCCATGATGACCGGAAGGCCGGTTAAGATCACGCTGACTCGGGAGGAATCTTTTTATGTTCACCGCGGGCGACATCCGGTCAAGATGTGGATAAAAACGGGGGTCAAAAACGACGGAACTCTTCAGGCGATGCACTTCAGGTCGTTTCTGGACGGGGGTGGGTACAGCAGCTACGGGCTGGCAAGTGTCTACTATACCGGTGCGTTACAAACGGTAACCTACAATCTGCCTGCCTATAAATTCGAGGGGGCCCGGGTCTTCACCAACAAGCCTCCTTGTGGGCCGAAGCGAGGGCATGGCACCCCTCAACCGAGATTTGCCGTAGAGGTTCAACTGGACGAGATTGCGGAGAAGCTCGGCATCGATCCCATTGATCTGAGACTCAAGCAGCTTGTGAAGCCCAATTCTGAGACGGTGAACGGGCTGAGGATCAGCACCACGGGGCTCAGGGAGTGTATCGAAAAGGTGGCTGCCAGAGCCGAATGGAAAAAGAAGTTTCGCCAACTTCCATTCGGTCGGGGCATTGGTTTTGCAGCCAGCGCATACATCAGCGGGGCTGGACTTCCCATATACTGGAACGAAATGCCCCAATCGGGAGTCCAGATCAAGCTCGATCGAGGCGGAGGGATCACGATTTTTTGTGGGTCCACCGACATTGGCCAGGGTTCTGACTCTATCCTGGTCTTTGCGGTGGCAGAAGAATTTGGCGTGGATCCGGCCGACGTACGGGTGGTGACCGCGGATACCGATTTGACCCCTGTGGATCTAGGGAGCTACTCAAGCCGTGTGACCGTTATGACAGGGAATGCAACTATACAGGCGTGTGGAAAATTGAAGGAAATGCTCTATCAGGTTGCCGGTGAGGTGCTCGAGGTGCCTTCCGATGACCTAGAAATGGCCGAGGGGCAGGTGCGGAGCATAAGCTACCCGGTTCGAGGGATCAGCTTCGTCGAATGCGTGCAGAAGACGGAGGCCAAGTTTGGGACGCTTGGCGCGACGGGGAGCTATAGCCCTCCGAAGCATCCTGCGATTTATAAAGGATCTGGAGTCGGGCCAACTACGGCCTATAGTTTTTCAACTTCCATCGTGGAGCTTGCCTGCGACATCGAGACCGGCGAAATCAAGATTGACAAGGTTTGGATCGCGCATGATTGTGGCCGGGCCTTTAATCCCCTGCTGGTTGAAGGGCAAACAGAGGGGAGCGTTTACATGGCATTGGGCGAGGTCTTGATGGAAGAGCAGGTTTTCAGAAAATCAGGATTACACAAGATACCGTCTATGCTTGACTATAAAAGCCCGACCACGCTCGAGACTCCCGAGATCGAGACGATCCTGGTGGAGACCAACGATCCGGAGGGTCCCTATGGAGCTAAAGAAGCAGGGCAGGGACCTCTCTTGCCTGTGATTCCTGCCGTGGCCAATGCCGTTTACGACGCCATGGGCGTGAGAATCCATGAAATACCAATTACGGGTGATAAAATACTGCGGGCGCAGGAAGGAAGGCTCAAACCCGTATCGGTCCCTTCCTTCGAGTTTCCCCCGCCTGTCAAGTGGCAGCCAGGGAAGGGCGCAGAGGTTCCGCAAAAGAGTTAGCCCCGTTGCGAACAAAGGCGGCGGGAAGTATCGTGGAAACCAAATTTCACTAGGCAAGTGCTATGAGCGCAAAATATATGGCACGAATTATTTCGCTAGGGAGTTAGATGAAATGCTCAGACTACCCAATTTCAATTATGTGAGGCCGAGGTCGCTGAAGGAGGCGGCAAGAGTTTTGGCGGATTTGGGGCCCGAGGCGATGGCCGTGGCGGGCGGGACGGATGTTTATCCCAAAATGAAGCGCGGCCAGTTTACTCCCCGGTATCTGGTATCGCTCAGGCTTTTGCAGGAGCTTAAAGGGATTGGCCCTGAGAGCAAACGAGGGATGTGGATTGGGGCGGGGGAAACCCTAACTGCGGTTTCTCAAAATCCTACCGTTAATAAATATTTTCCGGCCCTGGCAAATGGTGCCGCCCTGGTCTCCACACCCCAGCTCCGCAATATGGGTACTATAGGCGGCAACCTCCTAGTGGATACGAGATGCAACTATTACGATCAGACTTTTTTCTGGCGGCAGGCCGTGGGTTTTTGTCTCAAGAAGGATGGCCAGATCTGTCTGGTGGCGCCAAAGAGCAGCAAGTGTCTTGCGATCTTCTCATCGGACACGGCACCTGTCTTGTGCAGTTTGGACGCGGTAGCCAGTCTTGTCAGTCCCCAGGGCCGGCGAAGGGTGCCCTTTGCCGAGCTGTATCGGGATGATGGAATCGATTTTATGACCAAGCGCGGTGACGAGGTGTTACAGGGGATCATTATTCCTCGCAAGGCCTTTGGTTACCGTAACATCTATCTCAAGCTCCGCCGCAGGGGGTCCTTCGACTTTCCCGTGCTCGGTGTCGCAGGGGCCATGGGGTTTGGCAAAGACGGCACCTGCCTTCATGCAAGGATTGTCCTGACGGCGGTTTCCTCAATGCCCGTGGTGGTCGACGGCGCTGCTCAACAGCTTGAGGGGAAAAAAGTGACTAGGGAGGCCATAGAGGCTGCAGCGGAGGCCGCCGCCAAGGTCTCTCATCCTCTGGACAATGCCGATATGGAATACTGGTATCGGAAGCGCATGACAAGGGTCTACGTT
>JAPUFX010000213.1 GCA_027293415.1 Candidatus Methylomirabilota bacterium | reverse complement strand
AGCGGAATAGCCACGGTCCGGTGGCTTTCCCCGACCGCCACCGAGAGGTCCGCGAAGAGGCCCTGTTTGAGCATCCCGTGGTGGTTGCTGATCAGGACCCAAACGTGCACCGTTCGCTTTTGAGGGTCTACCGTCGGGCTGATAAAAGTGATCCGGCCCTTAAAAACCTCCCCGGGATATGAAGCGACGGTCACGCGGACCTGCTGTCCCTCCTTGAGGAAGCGGAGGACGTCCTCGAAGGCTTCACCCACCACGATCATTGTGGAGGTGTCCACAACCTTGAAGATATGGGTGTTGGGCTCGATGGTCTGTCCCAGGATGATACGTCGCTCCACGATGGTGCCGGAGATGGGGGCCAGGATGTGCAACGTCGAGACGGTCTTTTCCCGTCGGACCTTTTGGATTTCCGACTCGGGCATCCCCAGAAGGCTGAGCTGCCGCGTGAGGCTTTCGATCTCGTTTACCACGGTCTGATGATGATTCTGAGCAGCCAGGAGGTCCTTCTTGGCAGCGATTCCCTTCTCGACCAGGGCCCGAACCCGCTCCAGGTCCGCCTGCGCCAGAGCGAGCCTATTCTCGGCCTGGATCAGATCCAGTTCAACCTTCTCCAGTTCCACGCTCTGCACATCCGCCAAATCCTGCCCCTTCTTCACGCGGTCGCCGAGGTTCACGTGGATGCCCACGGCTCGGCCCGCCACGCGGCTGGTAACGAGGGCAACCCGGTCGGGATGGGGCTTCACCACCCCGTTGAGCAGCCGGACATCCTCCACTGGGCGAAACTCGACCGGGACGGTCTTGAGTCCGATGTTGGCCCGCTCCTCTGCCGACAGACGCACTGTTCCTGACCCAGCCTCGGGCGCCTTCGAATGCGGTTCCTCTTGACCATGAGGTTCTTTCTCCTGGTGCCCCTCGGGTGGTGTCTGCTTCTCCCTGTGTCCATGTCCTTTCTCCTCGGGCTCCAGAGATGGTGCCTGTCCTTGTCCGTGCCCATTCTCGTTGGCCAGCGCTGGAGGAGGGACCTGGGGCTGCAGCGCTCCGGGCTCCCGGGAGCAGGCGCCCGGCCCGGAGACGAAAAACAGCAGGGGGATCAGGAGGAATGACGCGAGCCGACAGATCCACACGCTTGCTTTCACGGTTGGTATCCTTTCTTCCTACTATTACTTATACCTACCAAGTATCCGGCGGTCTTCGGACCGGACACTGACGTCTGGCTTGTTGTAGAGAAGGTGACCAATCCCAGGGCCTGCCAGAGTTCCGCCACCGCGGTGTTGAAGTCGCCAATGGCCCCGAGATAATCGAATCGGACATCAATCAACCCCCGCTGGGCGAGGAGCACATCGGTCAGGCCGAACTGGCCCAGCGTGTACCCTTCACGGAGCAGGTGGAAGTTCTGCTCCTGCTGCGGGAGGATCTGCTGTACATACTGCTCGACAATCTGTTGCGAACCCTGGAACTGCTCGAACGCGATAGCCACTTCTGTCTCGATGCGGGCTTGGACCAGGGCGATCTCGGCATCTTGCCTAAGTTCTTCGGCCAACGCCGCCTCTAACTCTCCCTGGCGCCGATTGAAGAGGGGGAGGGGAATCGCGAAATCCAGCATGACCCGTCGGTCCCGCTCCTCAAAGTCGCGGCTATCCTCGTACCGGAGGGCCACCTCTACCTCCGGAAAGAGCCGCTCAGCCCGGACGAGACGCACTCTGCGGCGACTGGCCTGCAATCCCGCTTCGGCGGCCTTGAGATCCGGTCGGAGCTCCAAGGCCTGCTTGAGAAGCTCGGCCTTGGTTCCCGAAGGCTCCACGAAGAGCAGGGGCCCTTCCGCCCGCAGCGGGGCATCGGGGGCGCGGCCGAGGCGAAGGTTGAGATTCTTACGGGCGGTGGCTATTCTCCGCTTCTCGGCCACCTGCCGGGTACTGGCCCGCCGGAGCTCTACCTCCGCCCGGAGCAGGTCGAGGCGTGGCACTTCCCCCGCCTCAAACTGTGTGCGTGCAGTCTCTCGGGTCTCCTCAGCCAGCGCCACCGCGTTCTCTACGAGCTCGAGGAGTTCTTGGGCCTCCAGGAGTTTCGCGAAGGCTCGCATCACGTCCGCCAGGACGCGCCGCTCTGCATCCCGGATCTCCCATTGGGTCTGCGTCAGGTTCGCCGTGGCAATGTCGGTTCGGATGCCGCGCTGTCCTTTGATCTCGATAACCTGCGACAGCCCTACGGAAAACCCCCCTACCGTGCGGTGCTCTACTGGGCCATCCAAGGTCCGGGCTCGCCCCCCGTTCCCTTCCAGTTCCAGGGCCGGGTTGAAGGGGTAGGTCTGGGCCTGGGTGAGCACGCCCCGGGCAACTCCAAGCTCCGTCCGGATGACCTGGAGTTCCAGACTGTTCTGGAGGGCATGCTCGAGAGCCGCTTCCAGAGTGAGTTTTCCTTGCGATTCCGCCTGGCTACTCACGGGGACCGCTAATAGGATGAGCGTCCCCACCAGGCTATACCCAACCAGTCGGAGCCTGGTCTTTTTCGGCATTACGCATCCTCCCACAATGGCCGGCCGGTGACCGGGTGTGCTGCCGCTCCGGCGTAGAGCAAAATGAGACTCGCTCCACCCGAGACACCGGAGAAGCCTAAGTGTCTGCGAATAACGGTCCTAAATATCAGGGAATGATTAGAGGGTAAACGGTAGACTGGTTAAACGCGAGGGGGTGGGAAAGGTGGCGTAACTGAAACGCCTTCGTAAAAGGTATTCAACTCCGTGCTGAGGGAGAGAATCAGCGGCAGGCTATCTGGATCTAATTGACCTTCGCACGGGACCACAGAGGTTCCACAGGCTTGAGCGATGTGGGTCTCCGCCGATGGCGACTCAGAGCCGTGATGACTATGGTTCAGATCCGTGGCGAGACACAGGGCAAGACCGACCAAAAAGCCGAAAGCCACGAGGTAAACCGTCAACCTGTGTTTCAACTCACGCTTCTCCAGCAGATGTAGACTTGGCGTCCTTATCTTAACATATTGCAAGTTGCAAGTTTCGAACCACTATCCCTTTTATTGCAAATCCCGCAGGTTTGTCAAGCCCTGATCGGGTGATCGGTCCCCTGTGTGGGGCAGCGATTTCCTGGCTTCTCTGAGGACTTTTGCGAGAGCGGCTGTCGCGGCAGGTGTGCGCTGCCGGGATGGTCCC
>JAPUFX010000212.1 GCA_027293415.1 Candidatus Methylomirabilota bacterium | reverse complement strand
GCCGCCCCCTAAATATTGAGCGCCCGCATCGCCTCTTCCATATCATCATCAACAATATGCGTATAGATCATCGTCGTCGAGAGCGAGGCGTGCCCCAGCGCTTTCTGCACCAGCCGGATGTCCTTACTTGACCGATACAGTTCTGTCGCATAAGTATGCCGGCACATATGGGGATGCACGTCTTTTCTAATCCCTGCCTTTTTGGCTCGCCGCTTCACCATAGCCCGCAGCTGCGCGCTGTGCATTCGACTACCCCGGAGCGTCGGGAAACACCACGAACACGCCGGGGCCTCTTCGCACCAGAGGCGCAGGAGATCAAGCGTTTCATCCCCAACCCACACCTGGCGGTCTTTGTTTCCCTTACCTTTGCGCACGACGAGCTTACCGGTCTGCAAATCCACATCCCGCCACGCGAGGTTCAGCACCTCACTGGCACGCAGGCCGGCGTTGAGCATGAGCTTAATAATGCACCGGTCGCGTCTGCCGGTGGGGTAGTAGCGGCTCGGGGCAGAGAGGAGCGCGGCAGCTTCTTCGCGGGTGAGCACTTCCGGAAGTCGTCTGGGCATGGACTATCTCCTCCAGTAGCGCAAAGGACCATTTTCGCTATTTTATCGAAATCTTTTCTCCTGGTGCAATCACCACTGCACAAAAACGCTAGTATATCCGAATTTCACCCCTCTGACACGCCAATCCGAACCCTCAGACAACGAGAGCGTTAAAAAGTGGGGGTATTGAGTGGGATCAACGACTTATGGAGGCAAACTCTAGGCGCTAAGAGTTTGAAAACGGGCCGATTCTCTGTCTCTGTGACATGTCACTGGCGGCACTGATCCAACCATACCCGTTACAGTCGATAGACGGATCGCTCCGTCTACCGCTGCTCCAGATCGGAGCGTGCAAGTTTCCCTGCACTCCGCTCCTCAGTATTCTGATGCTGATCACGCAGACCCACCGGGAGATACTCCCTTTGCTCCCGGGTTTTTACGTCATGGCAATGTCCATGTAAAACTTGCAGATTGATCAGACGGGAGTTCTTTCGGTTCCCATCAATATGGTCAATCTCAAGTGGATCATCATGTTGGAAGTACAGCCCGCACCCGGCACAGCGCCCCTTTTGCTTTTTCAGCAGTGTGGCCAGTCGAGGACTGACCGTGGGGTACCGTCCTTGTCGAGCACTCCAGTACACCCAATCTCCATCGTAAGGACTCCGATGGCCGGCGACTTTGAAATGTCTCCGGATCGGCACCTCGTTATGGAAGGTGAGAGAGATTAGACCTCCACGGGTAGCCGCTGTCGCAAAGACCCAGCGCGCGTCTCGTTGGGTCCAGTAGCGCTTGACTACCCATCCGGCCGTTTTCTTGGGGTGTCGCCAGTTCGCCCAGTGACGGAGCTTGGCCCACATGAGGTAATCGAGCCGACTGAAAGTGGCTTTGCTTACCCCGCTGCGGTAGTAATTCGCCCATCCCCGAATCTTAGGGTTGAGTTTTTGGATCAGGGCGACCTGGGGCCAGGCCCTGGCTTCCCTTACGATCCGACCGAGCTCCGCGAGATGATCCGCCACGTTTGATTTGGCCGGTTTGATCAGCGTTTTGTGCCCGAGGGGAACCCCTTGGGGTGTGGTTCCGGATTGGTGCTTCCCCACTCGATACTGACGGATGTGGAAGCCAAGAAAATCCATTCCGGGCTGATCGCCTTCCAAAGTGTGACGAATGCGGGTCTTGGTTGCGTTCAGCGCCAGTCCGATGTCGGCCAGCCACGTCGTCAAGAGTTGCTGGCTGTGTTCTAAGACTGAACGATCCGGATGCAGCACCATGCAGTCATCTGCATAGGCGATGACACGAGCCTCCGGATAGACCTCGGTGATGGCTTCGTCTATCCCATGCAGGGCGATCAACGCTAACAAGGGCGACACACTGCCGCCTTGTGGCGTTCCCGCCGTGGTCGGGGTAAACGTGTCCGCTTCCATGATCCCGGATCGCAACCACGCTCGGACTTGCCGACGAATACTCGGTGTCGATTGGAGTTTGGCCAATAGAGCCGAGTGATCGATGCGGTCAAAACATTTCGCAATATCGACCTTTAACGCATACTGCGGCCGATACTTGATGCAATGAAAGATCGCTTCGATGGCATCGTGACAAGAACGACCTGGACGAAATCCATAGAAATGGGCCGACAGCTTGGCTTCCCACTGCGGTTCCAAGGCCTGACGCACGAGCGTCTGCTTGGCCCGATCGTGTTGGGTTGGAATGCCGAGCGGCCTCTTCTCAGAAGTGCCGCGTTTCGGTATCCAGATACGTCTAAGCGGGGTGGCTTTGCCATCCAGACGAAGCTGGCGAGCGAGCCGCCATCGTGCAGGTGCTTTTAAGGATTTTGCACCATCGATTCCCGCCGTGCGTTTCCCTTTATTTTCCTGAGTCACGCGACGTACCGCCAAGAGCCGGGCATACCAGGATTTGCTTAACAGATTCTGGAGTTTACGTACCGTCCTGACATCTCCACGTTGTGTGGCTTGGTAAATTCGCTTTTGGAGGCGGAAGACATGCCGCTGAACTTTCGTCCAGGGAATCTCTTGCCAGGCCGCCATCAGGTCCTTGGGGTCCTGTGTCTTGGCTCGTGGCCTCTGACTCACCACTTTACCTTTCAGAATACCGGCCCGACGTCAGCATATCCCAGGCACTACCCTGGGCCTTGGCTTCTTCGAGCATCCTTCTCTCCCATGGCATCCGGTTGGCACCTACTCCGTGGGGTGATCCGCCCGACAGAGAACCATGGGAGGTTACTCCGTTCCCAGTTTCCATTGCTCGCATCCTTAGGGCGATGCTGTCCACCGGGGTTATGTGGCAGTGCAGGCCGGTCAGTTCCAGAGTCTGCCAGCGCCTTATCCTGTGCCGTTTTGGCTCCAGCGCATCAGCCTCTTGCGCTGGCTGTTAATCACGATGGCTCAACTACATCTTCGCTTTCGCTGCCCATAGATGCTTGCTAGACGGGATACCCAGATTGAGGCTTCTAGATTCCGCCGTTTATCCCCGCTTCAGACCTTTGAGGACCAGTCTCTAGCCTGGGGGGTATGCTTTCACTCCTGCACCTGGAGGGAGGGACTTGCACCCTCATGGAACACTGAGTTACAAGGTTAATAAAAACCTCGCGGTCTACCCGAAAACGCACGTTTCCTTTCGACCAACGGGTCGCACCCCAGATTTTAACGCTCTCCAACTTGAGAGTGCGACCCCCGCTCAAAATGACACCGAAGTTCATAAGGTGTCAGGTCTATCAGCCCTTATGGGTTGTAAACGTTACCGAAAGACGGGAGTGATGAGCCATTATCAGCAATAATCCAGCAAACGTTTGTGCAGATCGTCGCTGATGGAAACCCCTTCATTCTGGGTTTGTACACGCTTCGCAATGCGCCGGTCTCCAGGTAGCCGAACGCCCTCCTGACTCAGCATTGCCGACAACAGGGTCTCCAGACGCGCTGGAAAGTCGGTGCCTCCAAACGCCGAAGGATCAATGGTAATCAGAAACTGCCCGAGATTGGGTGGGTCACCACGATGATTGGCGGTGCTCGACGCCTCAAACGTAAAACTCGAACCCGTTACACCTGCCGACAAGATGTCCACCATCAGAGCGAGTGCAGCTCCTTTGTAATCCCCGAATGGAGCCATGCTCCCCTCAAGCCCTGCCCTGGCATCTGTGGTCGGTTGACCGTCCTTGTCAAACGCCCACCCTTCGGGAATCGGCT
>JAPUFX010000211.1 GCA_027293415.1 Candidatus Methylomirabilota bacterium | reverse complement strand
GCATGAGGGTGAAAGTCTCCGCTGGGCCGAATCTCAGGGCAAATTCGGCGAGTGGCGGTGCAAAGAGCGTAAAGAGGATGATCGAGACGGTGCCACCGATGAAGGAACTGACCGCGGCACCCACGAGCGCCTGGGCTGCGCGTCCCTTCTTGGCCATGGGGTACCCGTCAAAGGTGGTCGCGACGGCGGTGGAGGCGCCCGGGATGTTCAGGGTAATAGAGCTGATGGCGCCTCCATACATGGCGCCGTAATAGATGGCGGACAGAAAGATAATCCCTGCGGTCGGGGGGACGGCAAAGGTGATCGGGAGGAGGATCGCCACGCCGTTGACGGAGCCGAGACCCGGCATGGCGCCGATCGCGGTACCCAGGACGACGCCGAGGATCGCCATGGCCAGGTTCAGGGGGGTGATCGCTATACTGAACCCGTACAGGAGATTGCCAAAGACCTCCATGCCCCCTCCCACGAAAAAGGGGCGGCGTTGGCCCGCCCCTCTCTGTTGGCCCTGCCCGTTTCCGCTACTGGGCGCTCTTCTCCTGTCTCCTAGTGCCGTTCCAACGATTTGTACCAACTTTCTCGCTGTACTCGTTCACCACGCTTGCAACAAGGCAGGCCGCTCACATTCGGCCCCTCGATCCCTCGATCTTCCTCGGGACGGTGAGGCTCTCGAACCGTCTTCCTCGGGGTGGTGAGCGGTTCGGCTGAGCTCACCGTCGAAGCCCTGTCGAACCACTTTTCAAGTTGGGACGGCACTAGTAGAAGATGTAGAACAGTTCGTCGAGGTAGCCCTTTGGAAGTGGAATGAGCAAGAACTTCTCGAAGAGCAAGAAGATCCCCACGGGGACCGCCACGGCCACCAGGAGCGAGATCCGCCATGGGTGCTTGCCGATGCATCGCGTGTAGAACAGGAGGAAGATGATGGCCGCCAGATAGGTGCTGATCACGTCGACCAGGGCGACCATAACCAGGCCAGGGATGGCGATTAAGAGAACCTGTCGGAGACCCCCTTCTACGAAGAACCGCTTGGCGGCTCGGTGGGGTGCAGAGCCCCTCACGAACTCCTGCACCCCGACCACAACCGCTACGGTGCCCATGATGATCGAGAGCCAGAAGGGGAAAAAGCCGCCTCCGGGACCTTCGCCGTGCACCCATCCGATTGGCAGCTCCTGCGCGTACCAGGCAAAGACAACCGCTAACGCGGCCAATCCGAAGGCACACGCGACATCGGCCCGGCGCATCGGCTAGATCTCTCCCATCGCCTTGAGGAGCTTCTTGTGCTTGGCCTCTTCTTTGGCAAAGAACTTCCCTAGGTCGTCGCCGGTGAGAAAGCCCAGCTTACCTGTGCAGTGGAGGGCTTTTTTGTTGCAATAGGTCTGCCATTCCTCGGAGTTGGAGAGCTTCGTAAACAGGTCAACGTAAAATTGGCGTGCCTCGGCCGGGATGCCACCGGGCGCATTGATGCTCCGCTGCATGTAGTACACCATGTCTCCCTTCCCGAGTTCGCGGAAGGTGGGCACGTTCGGAAACTGCGACAGCCGCTCTGGGGTGAAGGCTGCCAGCGGGCGAGAGCGCCCGGCCTCGAGCCAGGAGATCTGCTCGGACGGATTGTTGACCGTGGAATCGACGTGCCCCCCGATCAGCTCACTCGCCACCTTTCCGCCGCCTTTATACGGGACGTAGGTGACCTTGATCCCGTAAGCATCCTGGAGCAGGCCGGTGACCAACGAATCCTCTTGCCCCTTGCCGGTCCCGCCCATCTTCCACATGCCGCCCTTGTCCTTGACAGCCTTGACGTACTCGTCTACGTTTTTGATCGGCGACTTCGAGTTGACCCACAGGATGAAGGTGTCCATCGCCATCCGGGCGATTGGGGTAAAGTCCCGGTAGCTGAGCCCTAGCTTGGCGCGGAGCGGAGTGGTGAAGAAGCTGTTCAAGGTGACCAGGATGACGTGGGAGTCGCCATGATGGTCCTTGAGGAAGCGGAGCGCCTCGGCCCCGGCACCGCCGGGTTTGTTGACCGGGATCAGGGGTTGCGGCGACCAGCCATGCTGTTGCACGATTTTCTGCATCAGCCGGGCGATTCGGTCAGCACCTCCGCCTTTGCCGGCCATGATGACGAAGGTGATCGGCTTCTTGGGCTGCCAGGCCGCCTCGGCATCGGTGTCCGTGAGCGGACCAGTTCCTGGACCTAGGAGAATCAGAAGGAACCCCAGGACCGTGACAAAGATCCACTTGCTTATTCCCAGTCTACGCATGGTGCCCCCTCCTTTTGAAAAGATTGCCAAACACAGGGCCTTCATGGGCCCGATGGCGCGACAGCAAGCACGTGACCATGGCGGCTTTGTGGTCGACCAAACCCGCCCGCGCCTTTCTTCCCTTCGAATGCCGCCCTTCTCAGGGGGCCTGATGCTAGTATTACAACCCAGGTTTGTCAAGATATCTCAGGGCAGATCACGCCATTTTACCGAGAACATGTCTGGCATGGAATCAGGTGGTTTCCAGGGGTTAGGCCCGGGTTCAGGGGTTCTTGGCTGGGTGACCGGTTTTGTGGATTGAAGGAGGGCTGGACAAAAAAAAGTGGGGCCACGCCTTCAGGACGTGGCCCCGCCGGGGTGTTCCTTACGTAGCTTACTGCTTGGCTTCTGCCGCGGCCACCTCTTGCTCGGCCCGGGTGAGCTGCTTGCGGATATCGTCACCCATCTCGATACAGACCGCCCCCGGGATGAGCCACCGGTCCCACATCAAGTCGATCTTCTTCTGAAAGTAGTCGATGTCCTCGTCGGTGAAGTGGGCGAACCGTCCCTGCCTCAGCAGATACTCCCGGACGGGCTTGCGCTTCCGCCCCTGGGCGATCGATTTGGACTTGCCGTAGAATTTCAAAACCCCGTCCTCGATCTCGAAGAGGGGCCAGACCCCGGTCTCGACGGCCAGCTCGCCAAGGTCATGGGACTGTATCGGGTCGTAGTCCCAGCCCTTGGGGCAGGGGTCTAGGGAGTGGATGAAGGTCGGCCCGCCGATTGTGAGGGCCTTCCGGATCCGGTTCATCATCTCCAAGGCATACGAGGCATCCACCGTGGCGACGTACCGACACTCGGGGTGCCCGGCTGCCAGCATCCCGGCCATGTTCTTTTTCCACCGCTTGTGCAGGATCCGCCGGGCCTTCCCGGGAGGGGAGAAGGTGGTGTTGGCTCCGTACGGCGTCATGCTCGAGAGCTGGATATCGGTGTTGGCGTACGACTCGTTGTCGTACATCAGGATCAGAAAGTTATACTCAGGGTAAGTCAAGGCTGCCGAGATCGAGCTCAGCCCCATGTCGGCCCCGCCGCCGTCGCCGCAAAAGGCGATGACATTGATCGGTTCCTGCTTGATCCGGTTTTTGCGCATGAGCGCCTTGAGTCCGGCGGCCGTTCCGACGGCGGCCGAACCGGACGACCCGAGCTGGGTGTGCATCCAGGGGACCACCCAGGAGGTGGAGTAGTACGTGGTGTTGGCCACATACATGCACCCGGTCGAGCCCAGGATGACGGTCCGGGGGCCGGCCGCCTTGGCCATGAGCTTCATCACCAGGGCCGACTCACACCCCTGACAGGTCCTATGCCCCGAGGTGAAGTACTCCTCGACGGGGAGCTTCTTGACCCCCTTGAAGGCTTCAAGGTTCTGAGTCGGCAGGACGGTCAACTCTGTTGCCATGGTTGTTACCCCCTTACCCCAATCCAATAGTTGGGTTGCTCGACTTTGCCAGTCTTGGCCACCTTGAGCAGGATCTCGCTCATCTCGGTCACGCTATCCAGGGTGACCTCGCGGCCGCCGAGGCCGCAGA
The DNA here is from genome assembly GCA_027293415.1 of Candidatus Methylomirabilota bacterium. Lineage (NCBI taxonomy): Bacteria > Methylomirabilota (SeqCode) > Candidatus Methylomirabilota bacterium. Next base: position 3,422 of record JAPUFX010000211.1, on the reverse strand, counting down.
CGAAACTGATGACATGGGGCCGCTTCGGAAGGTCGTAGAGGGCGGACCGCACCTCGTTATAGAGCACCGCCCCGTGGTTGGGCGAGCCAAAGGAGTAATCGCGATCGATCACGCCCACTGCCTTGGCCCGGCTGAGTGTCTCCTGGACTTCCGGCGTCGGGAACGGCCGTAGCCACCGCAGGCGCACAAAGCCAACCTTGTGCCCCTGCTCCCGGAGCTTTCGGACGCCCACCTTTACCGGGAGCGAAAGGGTCCCTTGGCCGAAGAGGATCACGTCGGCGTCTTCAGCCATGTACGATTCGACAAACGGGTTGCCCCCTTGCCGGCCGAAGATTTTATGGAAGTCTCGGTACGCCTCCTGGATCACCCCGCGAGCGCGGCGCATCGCTTCATCATTCTGCTTGCGAATCTCCATCACCCAGTCCTCATTGACCTGCGGGGCGATGGTGATCGGGTTATCGGGGTGCAGCATCTTGTCCCCGCGATCGTACTTGGGCAGGAACTGGTCCACCTTCTCTTTGTTGGGGACCTTGACGAGGACCTCCGAGTGGGTGAGAAACGCCCCGTCTGCTCCGATCGCACAGGGGAGAAAGATCCGGCGGTCTTCCGCCACCCGATAGGCGATCAGTGCGGTGTCGAGGGCCTCTTGAGCGGTATCTACCCAGGTGAGCATCCACCCGAGATCCCGGACGCATAAGGCATCATTGTGCTCGCAGCCGAAGGCGCCGGGGTCGTCCAGTGCCCGGTTCCCCACCAGGGCCACCATCGGGAGCCGCAGCGCTGGGGTGACTGCGATGGCCTCCATCGCGTACATCCATCCGACCCCGCTCGACCCGCAAAAGACCCGGGCGCCCACTGCAGAGGCATGCTTGACGATCTCGAACTGGTCGTGCTCACTGGCGGCCACGATGTACTCCGCGTCCATCTCGCCGTTCGAGATCAATTTCGCGACGGCCTGCATGACGGTGTCGTACGGGCGGATCGGATAGGCGGTGACCACGTCAATGTCCGACAGGCGCAGGGCCTGGGCGATGGCCGCGCATCCGCTGATGAGCATCTCCTGGTCGGCCGCGGGCGCCGCTTTGGTCGATACACTCATTTCGTCACCTCACGGATGATCTCTTGGACCTCCTCTTCATACTTCCCTCGAAGTTGGAAGCCGTGGGTGCGGTCCGTGGTCGCCTTATCCTCGATCTTCCCCTTGAGCCACGATTTGTAGGTGTCCTTGTCCTTCTCATACATCTCGAACTGGCTGGCGTTATCACCGAAGGCCGACTCGTTGACCATGGTGATACAGTTCTCCACCGGGCAGACCGCCTCACACACCCCACAACCGCAACAGGCCTCCATGTTGGCGTCGTAATGGCCGGTCGGGGTGACGTCAAAGCAAGAGTCGGGGCACTGCAGCCAGCAGAGGGTGCACTTGGTGCAGATCTCGAAATCCACGACTGGTCGCATGGTGCGGGTGGCAAACTTTTTGAAGGTGGGATTGCGGCCCGGGCGGTATCCTCCTTCCCAGCCCTCGACGTCCTGCTGGACCGGGATACCCGGAATGACCAGCCCTTCCTTCATCTCCCACCACTTGGGGAGTTGGAACTCGTAGGGTCTTTCCGGATTGCCCTCGTCGGGTCGTACTTTCCGGGCCTCGACCCGCTCGTAGGCCTTGCGGGCGGAGGTGACCTTTAGCTCGTCGTTCCACTCGTCCCGGATGGCCGCCTCGACCGATTCAAGCTTGACGACGTGGGGGGCGAGCCGGGCGATGGCGCCCAGGACCCGGACGTCCGTGTGGTCGTCTTTATAGACCCAGAGGCCGGAAAAGCTGGCAATCCCCTTCAACACTGCCAGGCTCCATTCCGTGTCCTTGCGGTGGCAGTCCTCGAGTAGCTCCTCGGGAGACTGCATGGAGGTCGTCAGCACCACACCGCCCGACCGGGTCAGTTTGTTGATCGGCTGCAGCCCGTACCAGGCCCAGGATTCGACGCCTTTGCAGAGCGTATCATCGACGGCGACCGTGACATCATTATCGGTGGGCTCGTAGCGGGAAAGGTATGTCTGTAGATCTTCCTCGTTGTCCGCCACGACGGCAAAGCTCTTGGCCGGGATACCGTTTCGTTCCGGCGAATCCCCGTATCGCCCAAAGGAGATTCCGACCCTGCCCTCCTTCACGGCGGCCAGGACGATCCCGCGGGTGATCCGCTGTCCCAGGGTCTTTTGGAAGATCCCGCGGTATACGACTTCAATCGAGCCTGTCATGCGCTGTCCTCCTCCTTGGAAAGGGAATCATAAGGCGATTTCAGGACGTTGTGCTCTATGGTCTCGAGGTGGTTCAGCATAGCCTCCCGGGCTTTGGCCGGGTCTTTGCTCTGGATGGCGCGTAAGATCTCCTGGTGACCGGCGAGAGAACGGGCGGGTCGACCCTCTGTTTGCAAGGACCGCTCCCGTGTTTCGTGCAGACGATCGATGATCGCGTCATTAAGCCGCAACAACACCTCGTTCTTGGCCGCGTCAGCCAGTGTGGAGTGAAAGCGGGTATCGGCCTCTACGCCTGTCTCCCCCTCGGTGACCTGTTGCGCCTGTTCGTTCAAGATCGCCTCGAGTCCGCCGACCTCTTCAGCCGTGGCCCGCTCGGCCGCCAGGGCAGCGATGGCCGGCTCCAGGATTTTTCTGGCCTCAAAGACCTGGAGGAGGGGGTTGCTTTGATGCTGGATCGTGAAGGCGATGGAGGCGAGGAGCGTCTCGACGCTCGAGGCAATATAGGTTCCCTCACCCTGTCTGGTCTGGATCCACCCCATGGATTCGAGAGACCGGATCGCCTCCCGAACCGAGGCCCGGCTCACCTGGAACCTCTCCGAAAGTTCTCGCTCTGAGGGCAGCTGGTCCCCGGGCTTGACCTTTCCCTCGGCGATCAACTCCTTCAGCTGGGTGACAATATCCTCGTAAACCCTTGTTTTTTTAATGACTCTCAGCATCGGTGGTGTTCATCCTTGGAGAGAGGTGGAGAGGTCTGATGGTCTGTTGGTCAGACCATATATTTTCCTCGCCCCCTTGTCAAGAAAATTCTTTTCCCCGGCCAGGCTCTGCTATACTAGGAGGTGGCCCCAGCGAAGTGCACCCACTACAACCATATACGCCCAGGATGCGGAAATGAAGAAAGGCATCATCCGCAGGCGGGGTAGTCCGCAAAAGATCGGCGAGTGGCGGGCTGACCTCAATTCCCTCGTGGTAGAGACCGAGGATCCTGACCTTCGAAAAGCAGCCGATGAAATCCTGAAGACCCCCCAGTCCATTCCCGTCCACGCCCCGGAGTTGCATGCGGGCCTGAGCTATTCCGAACAAGTCGTCGAGCCACCCGCGAAGCTCAGATACCTGGCCCTCTTCGCCCTCGAGATGGAGGAGCGGGGGTTCGAGGTCGAGCCGGAAGA
>JAPUFX010000210.1 GCA_027293415.1 Candidatus Methylomirabilota bacterium | reverse complement strand
GGGCCTCGAGACCCTGTTGGATTGCCCGATCCGCCTCTTCCGGAGTCAGCGCCAGCGCCTCGGAAGCTCCCAGCAACCACAGGAGCTGAATCCCAACTGCCATAAGAGGCCCTTGGATTTGGCTTTGTGAAAAATAGATTGGATCATCGCTTGCGTGTTACCTCCACTTTTGAATGTTGCCAGAAACATATATTGCGCCGGTTACCCCTGTAAACTGTCACTATTGACAGGCACCTTGGAGGCATTTTCCATAGAAAACCATGAAAGGGAATGGGCTGATGACCAGTAAACACAGGGCTTAGCGGCTGAAAACTCACAATTTCGATAGGCAAGATAGATGGGACATCCCTCACTTGCCCTTGCAGTCCCTTTCCAGTCTTTTCAGGTCAGAATATTTCCCGATGACCACCAGAATGTCGTCAGTCGCAAGCTCTGTTGAAGTTTCTGGATTAAAAGCCATTTCCCCATCGGCTTGTTTGATGGCGACAACGACCACGCTATATTTGCGTCCGATTTCAGACTCGGCAAGAGTGTGACCTTGAAAGGGTGATTGATCACAAACCGTGAGTTCCTCCATATTCAGTTGAAGATATTCGCGATGAGTGACCAGCTCCAAGAACTCGACGACGGTGGGCTTAATGGCGGCGTGAAAGATGCGCGCAGAGGCCGTCTTATAGGGAGAGATCACCTTATCTGCACCGCTGCGCTTTAGTCTGGGTTCGACCTTTTCATCATAAGCCCTGGCGATAACCATGACCTGGGGATTCAGTTCCTTTACAGTGATGGTCACAAACAAGTTGTCCGCGTCGGAGGGCAGCAGGGCCAGAACTGCCTTTGCCTTCTTGATGCCTGCGGAGGAGAGAACCGATTCATCCGTAGCGTCACCAATGAGGTAGAGATGCTCTGCAGCCTGAATTTCTGCTTCTCGGCCAGGATCGCTTTCTAGAATGCACACCGGGTAGCCTTCCTGTTTCAGATCCTTAGCGACGGGTTTTCCAATCCTGCCGAATCCACAGACAATATAATGATCCTTTAACTTTGCTACTTCCTTGTTCATCCTTTTCCTTCCCAGCAAACCCTGAAGTTCACCCTCAAGCAGAACCTGGCCCAATCGCGTGAAAGTGTAAATGGCCGTTCCAATGCCGGTCACGATTAGAAAGGTGGCGAACAGACGACCCTGAGAAGACAATGGGTGTATTTCGCCAAAGCCCACCGTAGAAAGAGTGATAATGGTCATGTAAAAGGCGTCCAGAAATGACCAACCCTCAATAGAGATGAACCCCAGGGTACCCACAAGGGTCCAAAGGATAAGCAGACTTACCCCCAGCATAACGCTGGTTTGTTCTTTTCTAAAGGAGACCGGCAAGTAATCCTTCTGTCCGGTCATTCCGTTGTGTTCTCCTTAGTGATCATTTGATCAATTCGGGATCTCCCGGACGCCAGGATTGATCAAACCAACTCTCGAGCGGCCCATAGAGCCGGAGGTAAATCATGTAGCCGACGCCGGGCTTGGTTTGAATCCAATTCGCTTCGGGCACACCGTCCGGGAGCTTGGGCCCATAGTATGTGTCGAAGGAGCCATCTTTGTTCGGGACCGCCCCGTGCACGGTGCCGATCGTGGCACGGCGCTGCTGGTTTTGGATCAGCGACCGGGAATGATTATCGTAAACGGTCAGCGACCAGAAATTGACGGCGGGGATGTCTTTGGGCAGACGGATGCGGAAGGTGTTATCTCCCGTGAGCCAGCGGCCCTCGGCATCCTGGTAGACGCCAACATACTGCGATCCCTGACCAGGAGCAGCTACGACCATGGACTTGGAGGTTCCGATGGCCTCGAAGCCGAATCGCGTTCGCTCATCGATGGCGAGGTAATCCGGCGTGTGAAAAGTGGGATCGTCCGAGATGAAGATCCGTTTCCACGGACTATTTTCATAGGGGTGAAGATCCTTCTTGGGAACTCGCGGGTGCCAGGACACGGTCTCAGCCATCGCGCGTCCCATCTTCGCCGCCTCCGTCAGAATTCCCCGCATCCGTTTGTCCGGCTTGAATTCGCGTCCGTGCGCAATCCCCAGCGTTTCCAGCATTCCCAACATGGCCATGTCCTGCGGGCGCGGCGGGTTCTCGTTGATGTAGCGGGCCAGATTTTCAAAAAAAGCAAAGCCCTCCTTGGTCAACATGTTGACCTTTTCACCGGGTAACGAGATAAACGTCATCTCCGGCGGTTTGGCCGCCTCGGACAAACGGTATTGCCGAAAGGTCCGCACCAGTTCGCGGAGTTTCGGATAATCTTCGCGCGATTGCGGAACCGCGCGAAGATAGAAGACCACGGTATTGGTATCCGATTTGACCACATGATAGGCGATTGCCGGCATCGGCCCCTTGTAGCCGGGAGGCAGGATCAGGAAGCGCCCGCCCCGGTTCTGCTCCGGCGAAAACGGTCCCCCAATGTCGACCAGAGGTTGCTGCCAGATGTTGTTCATCGTGCCGAGTAGGCCTGCGGGGACGTCAAGGACCATTGGCCCTTTGCTGAGGTCGAGCGCTCCCGACATGTAGATCGTGTCCTGGTTGGCCGTCAGGATGAGTTGTTGCGGTTCGGCGGAATTGTCCGCCACGACAACCGCATGATCACCGGCGCCAAACGCATAGTGTTCGTCGGCAAACGCGCCATAGGACCCCATTGGCAATGCCCACAGGTAGGCCTGGACGGCTCTCTGATAATCGAGTTCGTCGTAAAGTTTTTGAGCCGTATCGGCCGTTGGATACCCTCCGACATACTCGAGAGTCCCAACTTTGGTCTCGACGGTTTGAGTCTCGGGTTGAGCCGTTGCGACTGTGTAGAACAGGGTACCCGCTAGAAGCACTGCAGTTAAAGTTCGGAGATGTTTTTTGAAATTCATTATTTGATTCCTTTCCTTAAATGAAACCTCCCCACAGCAAGCTTCGGGGAATCGCACCCTGCAAGGGATTCAATTAGCTAGTCAACCTTCTGCAAAACGGGTGGTGTCCATTTGCCCTCAAGTGCTTTGGGCTCGGGTCCGTAAAGACGTAGCACCATGTAAAACGGTCCATCCGGTGCCGGCAGCCAGTTCGGTTCGTAGTCCCCGCCGGGTGATTCCTTCGCGATGTGGAGAACCAGCGAGCCGTCGTCGTCCATGCTGAACTGATCCATCATGGGCGAGTTCAACAGGTATCGATCGAGTGGATTCTCGACGAACAACTGAGTCTTCCCGTCGTACATGGTCAACGACCAGAAAGCCTTCACCGGCGGGAGTTTCCCTTTTTCAAAGGTCAACGTGTAGCGGTTCGTCGACGCGTCGTAGGGCTGTCCATCGGAGTTTACAAGATAGCCGGGGTAAATCGCTTCGCTAGCAGAGTTCCCGTAGAGGCCGATGTGACCCGCGGCAGCGCGTATGAGATAGTGATTCTCGTGCCCGTAGTTTTCCTTCGCACTCTTTTGCAGAAACTCGCGGCTTCCGA
>JAPUFX010000209.1 GCA_027293415.1 Candidatus Methylomirabilota bacterium | reverse complement strand
GCCCGCCACGACCGCCTCGCCTAAGGTTGTTACCCCGTAGAGTACCGTACCGATTCCTGTGACCAACAGGCCTACAGTGAAAAGACGCCCGGAGCTGGAGAGGGGATGAACCTCACCAAACCCGACAGTCGTCAGGCCAATAATGGTCATATAGAGGGCATCTTGCCATGGCCAGACCTCCAAGAGACGGTAGCCGATGGTGCCCGCGGCGATGACGCTGGCCAGCAAGGCTAAGGTAATGGTGACCCTATGCCGCATCCTTCACCTCCCAGCCGGAATCACGTTAGGCGGAAACTCCGCTCTCTTCCATCATAGAGCGAGGTTCCCTACTCCTGCCACCCGCCGCCCAACGCCCGGTAGATCCCGACCACGGCGAGGAGCTCGTCCAACTGCGCCCGGGCAAGGTCGAGCTGCGCCTCGAAGTGTTGCCGTTCGCTGTCTAGGACTTCCAGATAGGTCGTCACCCCGCCCAGGTAGCGCGTCCAGGAGAGTTTCGTCTGGTCCTCAAGGGTGCTCGTGAGCTTCTCCTGCTGCTCCGTAAACTCGCGGCTCTTGCGAACACCGACGAGCGCGTCCCCGACCTCGCGGAAGGCCTGTTGAACCACCTGCCGGTACCGGAGGAGCGCCTGCTCCTTACGGGCTTCCGCCTGATCCACTTGGCCCCGCAGGCGGCCACCCGTGAAGATGGGGATGGTGACCGACGGTCCCACAAGCCAGGTGGTGGCGTCTTCCTCGAGGATATTCGAAAAGTCCTCGGCCTCGGTTCCGTAGAAGGTGGTCAGGTTGACCTGGGGAAAGTACTCCGCCTTGGCCTGGCCGATGCGCGCGTTGGCCGCGACGAGTTGCTTCTCCGCGGCGCGGATGTCGGGCCTTCGCTCCAGAAGGGAGGAGGGGAGGCCGACAGGGACTTTGAAAGCGAGACGCTGCTCGGGAAGGGGGCTGCCAGGTTTCACGGGGCCGGGATCGCGGCCGAGAAGGAAGTTGATCTGGTTTTCCTTTACCTCGATGCGGCGCTCCAAGTCGGGAATCAGGCGCGCGGCGCTGTAGACGAGCGCAGCGGCCTGATCCCACTCCAGTTTGTTTGAGACGCCCTCTTCGAGGCGGGAGTTAATCAGCCGAAGCGACTCCTCGCGCGAGGACAGGGTGCGGCGGGAGATCTCAATCTCCCGATTCAATTCCAGGAGCTCGAAGTAGGCCTGCGCCAAGATAGCGACGAGGGTCTGGATCACGAATTTCCGATTTTCCTCTGATGCGAGGTACTCGGCATTGGCCGCCTCGATGGCACGACGTATGCGCCCCCAGAAGTCCACTTCCCACGAAAGGTTGGCGGTGAGGAAGTTGGAGTCTCGGTCTCGGTCGAGGCCAGGTCCCAGAGGCGTCAGCCCGAGTTTGGAGAAGCGCTGGTTCTTATACTCATAGGCGCCTTCCAGCTCGGGATAGAGCTCCGAAGTCGCGATCGTGAGGCCTGCCCGCACCTCCAGAACCCGCTGAGCTGCGATGCGCACGTCGTAGTTGTTCGCCACGGCCTGGCGAATAAGCTCCTGGAGCGTCTGCTCTTGGAACACCTCAAACGACTTGAGGTCCCCGAAAGTCATGGCTGCCGTCTGCGCCTGGGCTTTGGTTTCACCGCGAAACTCAGGCGGCAGCGAAAGGTCGGGGCGGTGGTAGTCGGGGCCCATGGCGCAGCCGACGATCATCCCAAGAGCCCAAGCGAGGGGAACGAGCTTCTTCACGCTCGCTCCCCTTTCGGGGCGGGGGAAGATGAATTGGACGCGACGCGGTGTTTCTCAGCACCGGCGAGCTTCTCCATTACCACGAAGAGCACGGGTATGAGGCAGACCCCCAAAAGTGTCGCCACCAGCATGCCGCTGAACACCGCCATGCCCATCACCTTGCGAGCCTCAGCACCCGCTCCGGAGGCGATCAAGAGTGGCGTCACCCCAAGAATGAAGGAGAAGGCAGTCATCAGGATTGGCCGGAAGCGGAGCCGTGCAGCCTCCAGAGCCGCTTCCACCGCGGATACCCCCTCTTCTTGGACCTTGGCCCGGGCAAACTCAACGATGAGGATCGCGTTCTTCGCTGCTAGCCCTATGAGCATCACGAGGCTGATCTGTACGAAGACGTTGTTCACGTAGCTCTGGCTAAAGTGCCGTGCGAGCCAGAGGCCCAGGAACGCGCCGAATACGGCGAAGGGCGTTCCGAGGAGCACGCTGAACGGGAGGGACCAGCTTTCGTACTGGGCCGCGAGGATCAGGAATACGAACACCAGGGCGAAGAGAAAGACCACCGCCCCCTTCCCGCCTGCCTTCTTCTCTTGGTAGGACATGTTCGACCAATCATAGCCCATGTCCACGGGCAGAACCTCTTCGGCCACTTGCTCTAGAGCGTCCAGGGCCTGGGCCGAGCTGTAGCCCGGCGCGGGAATACCGGAGATCTCGGCGGCCCGGTAAAGGTTAAATCGGTTTGTGAACTCCGGGCCACTGATGGGTCGTGTCGTCACTAGCGTGGATAAGGGGATCATCCGATTGGAACTGCTCCGTACGTAGAAGAGCCCCAGGTCTTCAGTCCGCCTTCGATACGCGCCGTCGGCCTGAATGAAAACCTTGTAGACCCGGCCAAAGCGGTTGAAGTCATTCACGTAAACGCTTCCCAGCAGGGACCCCAGGGTGTTGTTTACATCAAGGAGGGGCACTTTGACCTTCAGAACCTTGTCGCGATCGATGTCAACGAACACCTGAGGGACGTTCGCCCGGTAAACGGCGTAGATCGGACCGATCTCAGGCCGCTTCGAGGCGGCGTCCATGAACAGCCGGGCTTGCTCGGCTAGGTACTCCGGGGTGTTCCCCACGCGGTCCTGTAGCATGAACGTGAAACCCGACCCGGTACCGAGCCCGGGTATAGCCGGGGGGCCGAAGGCGAAGACCAGAGCTTCGGGAATCTCAGTCGCGAACTCCCGGTTGAGTGCCGCTATGAGCTCGAACGCACGCTCTCCCTCGCTCGTCCGCTCTCCCCAGTCCTTCAGGGAGACGAAGACGAAGCCCATGTTGGTGGAGAAGGATTGGCTCAGCATGCTGAACCCCACAATGGTAGTGTAGGCGTCGATAATCCCCTGTTTTCCTAGGATCGCCTCCACTTTTCGGGACACGGGGTTGGCCCGTTCCAAAGACGAGGCGTCAGGGAGCTGGATGTTCACCAAGAAGTAGCCCTGGTCCTCCTCCGGAATGAAGCCCGCCGGGATTCGCTGCACAAGGACGACGATGAGAGCGACGAGGATTCCGACGAAGACCAGGCTGCGGAACGTTTTGCGAACCAGGAGCTGGGCGAAGCCCAAGTAACCCCGGGTGCTCGCGTCGAGACCGCGGTTGACCCCCCGGTAGAAAGGCGCTAGGAGGCTCCGGCGCTCGCTGGCCGGTCTGAGCAGCTTGGCGCACAGGGCTGGGCTGAGTGTCAAGGCGTTAAACGACGAGAAGACCACCGAGATGGCGATGGTGATGGCAAACTGCTGATAGAGGCGTCCCGTGATGCCCCCCATGAACCCAACTGGCAGGAATACGGCGACGACGACGAGGGTAGTGGCCACGATCGGCCCCGAGACCTCCTCCATCGCCTTTAGGGTGGCATCCCGAGGGGAAAGGCCCTGCTCGATATGGTGCATCACCGCCTCGACCACGACAATGGCGTCGTCGACGACGATTCCGATTGCGAGCACGAGCCCTAGGAGGGAAAGGGTGTTGATGGAGAACCCGATGAGCGGGAAGACGGAAAAGGTTGCAATGAGCGAGACAGGGATCGCTATGAGTGGGATAATCGTGGCCCGCCAGTTCTGGAGGAAGACGAAGACTACCAGAATCACAAGGAAGGTCGCCTGGAACAAGGTAATCACGATCTCCTTGATGCCCTCCCGGATCGAAAGGGTCGTATCGAGTGTGATCCGGTAGCGAAGGTCTTGCGGGAATCGCCTCGCGAGTTCCTCCATAGTCGTTTCGATCTGGTCTGCGACCTGGATAGCATTAGAACCGGGAAGCTGGTAAGCGGCAATCACTGCAGCGGGCTTGCCGTCGACGCGCCCGCGGGAGTTGTAGAGCACGGTGCCGAGCTCCACTCGGGCGACGTCCTCAATCCGCACCTGGCGGCCGGAGGAATCGGTCTTGAGAACGATCGCGCCGAACTCTTTTGCAGTCATCAACCGTCCCAGGGTCCGGACTGTGTACGTGAAGTCCGTGTCCGGCGGCGTCGGCGGACCGCCTATCTGTCCGGCTGGGCTGATGGTGTTCTGCTGATCGATTGCGTTGATGACGTCCGGTACGGTCAGGCCAAGACTGGCCATCCTGTCGGGATTGAGCCAAATCCGCATCGCGTAGTCGCTGCCGCCGAAAAGAGTGATATCGCCCACCCCCTGGATCCGCTTCAATGCGTCAATGATGTTTATCGCCGCGTAGTTGGAGAGAAAGTTGTTGTCGTAGGTGCCGTTGGGCGAGTCGAGGGAGACAAGCATGAGAGGGAAGTTCAAAGATTTCTTGACCGAAACGCCGTACTGCTTCACGGAAGCGGGGAGCTTCGGAATAGCCTGCTGCACCCGGTTCTGGGTGAGGACGTTCGCCATATCGAGGTTTGTCCCCACCTCGAAGGACACCTGGAGCAACATGGTCCCGTCGTTGGCGTTGGTGGACTTCATGTAGATCATGTCCTCGACGCCGTTAACTTCTTGCTCGAGTGGAGTGGCGACCGAGGCTTCCACGTCGGTGGCACTGGCGCCCACGAAGGTCGTGGTAACCTTGATCATGGGCGGCACAATCTCGGGGTACTGGGAAACCGGAAGGCTGGACATGGCCATAAATCCAACGATCACCATGACGATGGCGATCACCATCGCCACGACCGGGCGGTTGACGAAGAACCGGGCCATGGATCAACGTTCCTCTGTAGTTTGCTGCTTGGACCCTGAGGCGGTGTCTGGGGAAGCTGCGCCTCCTTCGGCTTTCGCGCCAGATGGCGCGGGCTTCGGCGAGACCTTCATTCCAGGCCGCACCCTCTGGATCCCCTCCACGATCACCCGCTCTCTCGGCTTGAGGCCTTTTTCGACGAGCCAAAGATTTCCCACACGTTCCCCAAGGGTCACGGACCGGACCTGGGCGGTGTTGTCAGGGCCCACAACGTACACCAGATACTTTCCCTGCAGCTCCTGAACGGCCCGCTGGGGAAGCAGCAAAGCGTCCTTTTTGGTTTCCACCAAGCCGCGCAAGCGCGCGAACTGCCCGGGCCGGACCACTTTATCGGGATTGGGAAACGAGGCCTGGAATAGCAGTGTCCCGGTAGCAGGGTCGACATGGCGGTCTGCGAAATTGACCCTCCCCTTATAGGGATGGATCGAACCGTCCGCAAGGCTCATCTCAAGACCAGACCTACGCTCGGCCTCTCGGGACCCCTTTCCTCTGCGCTTCGTGAGGTTCAAGAGTTCACGCTCGCTGATCGAGAACTCCACGTGTATGGGATCGAGAACGGAGATTACGTTCAGGGTTACCAGAGGGGGCCGGCCGACGAACTCTCCCACTTCGACCTTGGTTTTCCCAATCAGGCCGCTGACGGGTGCGTGGACTATGGTGTACCCGAGCTCAATGCGGTTGACTTCCAGCAAAGCTCGGGCCGCGTCTACCTGGCCTTGTGCGGCCTTGACGCCATCCTTGGCTGCCTCCACACGCTCTTTCGCCGCGTCCCTCTCAGCTACCGCCTTGTCCAGGTCCCGGCGGCTTATCGCTGCGATCTCCGCAAGGGGCCGGAATTTGGTCACGTCACCCTCTGCCCCGGCAAGTTTTGCCTTGGCCTCAGCGACCTGGGAAATGGCCGCAGCCACTTGGGCCCTGGCTGAGGCGAGCTGCCCCTCGGCCGCCGCGACCTTCTCCCGGAAGAGTTGTGATTCGATGGTGTAGAGAAGGGTCCCTTTTTCCACTTCGGTTCCCTCTTTAAAATGGATCCCTTCGACAAAGCCCTCGACCCTCGCCCGGATCACGATATCCTGATAACCTCTGGTCTGTCCGACGAGCTGCATATAAATGGGCACGTCTTTCTCGATCACCTCGACGACAGATACTTTG
>JAPUFX010000208.1 GCA_027293415.1 Candidatus Methylomirabilota bacterium | reverse complement strand
CGGTAGATGGCCTCGGTTTTGTGACCCACCATCTTCATCGCCGTGGAGCGGGGGACACCAGCCCGTTCGAGGTTCCGTACGGCTGTCCTTCTGAAGTCATGTGGAATACGTCCAGGGACTCCAGCTTTCCGACATGCGGTCTTCCAAGCCCTCCGAAAGCCCCTGATTGGCTCTCCCTCACGATGAAACACCCAAGGGATGATCTGACCCTGCTCTCGTTGCAGGGCTTCGGTATGAGCCTTCTGTTGCTCCAGTGTCGCCCGGAGCATCGGAGTCATGATGAAGGTGCGTCCCTCGCGGTTTTTGGTTGTCCCAGGCTCTAGCCGTACCGTCCCTACCTTGAAATCAATCTGTTTCCATGTGAGGGGCAGGATCTCGCTCTGCCCTCGCCAGCCGGTGATATAGGCGAAGGTGACGACGGGTTGTACGTACTCTGGCAGGTGACGGTGAACAGCTTGGAACTGCTCCCACTCGAAGAACCCCGTCCGCACGTTATCTTCACGGAGACGGGGGATCTTCGGGGTGTGGGAGAGCTTCCCACTTCCCACAGCGAGGGAGTACATCCGCTTGAGCCCCCCTAGCTCCCGGTTGATGGTCCCGTTGGTTGCTTCCCCCTCCTGCCGCATGGCGATGTAGGCGTTCACGTCAGCCGGGGTGACTTGCACGGCCCGACACTCACCGAAGTAGGGCAGCAGGTGCTTGAGGCTGTACTCAAGTCGGTCTAGTGAGGGACGCTGGTTTGCCTTGTACTCGTTTACTAGATCCTCGGCTAGTTTGTGGATTTTCACCTTATCCGCTCGGGGCAGGATGGGACGGCCCTCTGCCGCTGCCCCCATGCGTCTGGCAAGGATCTTCTTTGCTTCGTTCAGCTTGGTCGTGCCAGTGGATTCCCGCACCAGGCGACCGTTGGCGCGGTACTTCATCCAGTAGGTATCGCAGAAGGTGTAACGTAACCCTCCTTTCGAGAGATAGACTCCGTTCTTGTCTCGGTACTTCGGTCGGTATAACGATCCCATTCTATTTCACCCCCCTTCTCTTGTGACGTTGTCCTGTTCAACTAACCTTGCCCTATCATAAATTATACAAGCTCGTGCTTGTATGTCAAGACCTTTTTTGCAAGCTCGGCCATGTATGCTATAATTCAAGTATGGTGACCAAGAAGAAGAATCCCCATGCCGTAGCACTCGCAAAACTGGGCAGCAAGAAGGGTGGCAAGGCCCGGTGGAGGGGTGTGCCAGTTGAGGAGCGTAGCAGGATTCTTCGTAGGGCTGCCCTGGCGCGGTGGAGGAAGAATAAGTAGGGACCCTTCATCCTCCCTACGGTGCGCTCCAGATGACCTTCCCGGCCTTGGTCAGCCTTCAACTGAGGCCTCGAGTGGGGATCATGCCGGTAGCACAGTGGTAGTAGGGTCTATCTTAAAACTCCACACAACAATAAAGAATGAAGCAGGGATATGAACACATACGCCGTTCTTGCATGGCTTGTAGATTTCATTCATCTCCTTCTTATCATTTACTTTGTTGCCGGATTTTTCATATCCATAAACAGACACCGCACCTTTCGGTTGATTCATAGTATTAGCATCTCAGCACTCCTCCCCATCCAGCTTCTCTTTGATTTCAACTGCCCCCTCCTGGTGCTCGACGGTCGCCTCCGAGAATTAGCCTACCCAGGAATCACCGGAGAATGGTATTACAAATCATTCTTTGTTCCGTTGGTCCAGTATCTTTTCGGCATCAATATGCCGGAAATCATCGTAACCGTTGCCACCATACTCGGTTCTATCATAGCAATTATTACGCTCGTGCATATTCTACTCTCCAACAAAGACTTGGCTCGCCAGGTAATATAAACAAAGCCTCCATTGTGGGGGTTATTTTGCTTACATAGGGATACGCTCCTCCTATCCACCCACAAGGCTTGAGAGATGGCTTATTTTGGAAAATTTGTTAAAGTTCCATCCCTTAAATATCTAATTCCCTTTTAGGGTACGTTTTGCCGCGTCCTGGAGGTCAGGTCTCAGACCCTAGGCAGGGGCGAAACTGGTCAGATTGGTAAACTTTAGATCTTCAGGGGATCAGCCGCCGCTAGAATGTCCTGACAATCCCAACATTCCACGTATCCCGACCCTTTACACTCTTGGCATGGTGTTTCTCCACGCCGGCCTGTCGCATCACACGCCTTACAACGAAAATAACCTGGGCATCGACGATGGTACGGAGTTGCTTCGCCTTCAGATTCAAGGCCGAATTTGTGCATCATCTCATACCCCAACGTATACCTCTGGCGGCTTGGGCTCCCGCCTCCTCATACAGCCGGTCGGTCTTGGCCGCCATAATGAAGTCGTTGCGGTGGAGGCCCCGAATCTTCCGAGTCCACCACACCACGGTGCACTTGCCCCATGCGGGGGGCGGTGGGTCGGTTGCACACAACGTATCCACCATCAGTAAGGGATGGTGGCCCTCCGCCTCCGCCACGCCGCCGACTCGGAGGGTGAACTCCAGCGCTGAGGCGAAGTCTTTGAATGGGAACGTTCGTTCTAATTGGGGGATGCCCTCCCGGTCCACCACTTGCCAGTGGGGAAGCTGGGGCAAGAGTTCGGCCATCTCTTCCTCGGTTACCCTGGGCGCGTCCGCCCGACACGCCCCGCAATTCTCCTGGACCAGGCTCACCATCACCTTTCCCTTCCTAGCGTCACTCTCGATGTTAGCACGGGGTGAAAAGCATCGCTTTTTGTGACATTCTATCACACCCCTTTTGTGGCTGGAGCCCTAAGCGTGAAGCGCCCGCACACGCTAGTGCCCTTCTTCCCTTCCATCTCCCGCCTCACCGCCTTGATCTCCTCCAGCACCTCCTCGTTGGTCAGGAGGCCCTTTCGTACGAGACCCAACTAGTAAGCCTCGCGGTGTCTGAGTGCTCGGCAGACCCGGGTGGCGTCCTTGGCATACTTCCTGCGCCAACGCAAGAACAAGATGGACTGGAGGCCCTTGCAGGAGAAGTAAAATGGAAGGGTTATTTAATGTAGTTGCGGTCGTCGTAGTTGTTCCCGCTGGTTACTTCCTGGTAAAAAGAATGGCACAGGACGCGGTCAGCCAATGGGCCCAACGGAATATCTCGCCAGGAGTCGCCCAACAACGGTCCATCGTCTTTCCCCGCATCTGGACGTTCAAATTCCTCCCGACCAAGAAGTTCATCGATGAGTTAAACGCCCCGCCAGAGCATCCCGAGTATGACCCGACCTTACGAGAAACGTTCCTAAAACTAGAAGCCACGTCAGAATTCTTGTACAAACTGGTGATCGAGGAGTACGCGATTCGAATCCGGGTCCATCGGTGGCTGGTCGGTAACTCAGGCTCCGTATCAGACCTCCCGCCCGAAGATGCTGCCGGTGCCTTTGAGTGGCATCCGGCCCATTCTCGTTACGAGTGGTTTGACGGTGCTCATTACCCCCATTGGGCATCCAAAAAGGGGTCAGGTCTCCGTGATGCTGTGGATGTGTGGGACTACTCGACGGAGCAGATGCACCCTGCCTTGAAGCTCTCGGGTGCCTGGCGCAAAGATGCTTCCGGGGACCGAATCTTCTTCCAACTCACTATGTGGATCGAACGTATCGAGGACGTGGACGAGGAAATCCCCCCCAGCGACGTGCTTTTCGAGGTCCCGCTAGACCCTGGCATTTTGGACGATCAACGGGACCAACCCGTATACGTCAAGGGAGAGGAACGCAAAGCAAGCAAGGTCCTACCTTACCCACTGGACGAAGGGGACTGGGAGGCCAAATCTGGCGAAGGCAATGATTGGCGATGGTCCTGGCACCTACGGATGCAGACCTTCGACAAGGGGTCAATGTTCTGAACCCGCCTTCTTCCAAGGTGTAGCTACAGACGTAGCTGGCCCAGCGTGAAGTCCATGTTGTCAGGGAGGTCAAGGATGACCAAAGAGGAGTTCATCCAAACGTTGTCAGAAAGGAACTGGGTCGAATTCGGCAAGGGCAGAATATCATCCCCCGACTCCGTCATCTCTGAAGCAATCGCGAAAGACCTTTCGAAGATTCTCCCGGCGAGCGCGGAGATTTACTATGCTATCGAATTATCGCACCTTGCAGAGAGCTTGACAGGTAATCTCGTATGGCTCCTTTTGCTTCGAAATCAACTTCTCCACATAACCGCCACTATGGTTAAAGCAGGACCAAAAAAAGATGAACTACTTCAGATAACCCATCGTTTCTACCCAGTGGGACGGCTTGACCGAGCAGAGATTCAAGTACAGCACACAGAGGGGTCCGGGGAGAGGGGGCGAATAGAGCTTCCGTACAGTGCAAGCGCAGTATTAGTTTTTGTGGGTGGGGAACGTATTGAAATTCCCCGCCGGGTAGGGCCAAGCGGGGGTGAGGCATTGCGTGAGTTTATGGGCTCCCTGTCGCCGCAGTCTCCAACGATTTAGCCGGCATCCGTCAGGTCCCCCTACGGTGCGCTCGAGATGACCTTCTTCGGCAGACCGGCCTTAGTATTCCTCCTGACAGACCCGAAATCTTTGCATGACCATGTAAGCCTTGCATGAGGATCAGGACCGCTCCGCGACCGCAATGCGGTTGGCCAAATTCGTTGCAATCGATTGCAAACAAAGGACTCGTACGATCGAAGCAGGCGCTGCAGTTTGTATTGGCATGAGGAGTGCACAAGCGTCCTTCTCGAACAATGAAACCACAGAAACCCTTGGCGGATGAGGGCGATGCGATGAATGACCTGGCCGGTGAGAGACGGTCGCCCCGTATTCCTTGTGACCTTCCGTTGGAGTATGAAATCAAGGGTCTTGGCCTTCGGGACGGGCGGATCACCAATCTCGGGACCACGGGGGCGCTGCTCACCACGGAGGATCCGGTCCCGCTCGGGACCGAGATGGTTCTGAACTTCCGCCTCCCCCTCACCGACCGGCCCCTCCGGACGGCCTGCAAAGTGAAGTGGGTGGGTGTACGCTCGGTGGGTGTGGTGTTCGCCCACCTCAACTTTCAGGAAAAAGACGAAATCTGGAGGTTCTACGCGAGGGATTCGTCCAAAAAACGGCAAGCCCGTTCGTAGACTTCACCCCCCTCCAGTCCAACTCTTCCGTTTCCCTTCCATCTCCCGCCCCCTCCTTCCCTTTAAGGTGTGCTCCAGAGACGTTTCGGTCGACACGACTTCAGTGAGATTACCTTACCGGGGCGGAGTAAACGCTAGGCTCGTTAGGAACGGTTCGAGCTCCGCTTCTATAGGAAAGGGTTTCTGTCCTCGTGGAAATCTCTGGCTGTATTCGAACCAAATGTAAGATGTTGGAGAATGCGGGAGAGGAACGATAAACCCTTCTCTGATCATTATCAAAACAGAGCCTGAAAAGTCACGCGGACTGTGTACCTCGACCACTTGTTTATACCTTACGCAATCATATCCCAGACACTCGTCCAAGGACGTCTTGACGTCTATAGGCTTAAATCGTGGATTCTCGTACTCCAAGCCAGCAGACGCAAGATCCTGTAGAAGCTCGGTTCGGCTCTTCGAGGTTACATCTGCCACATACCTGAGGTCTGTAGTCATAACCCATGCATGAATCGAGTGGATCTTCGCGACCACTTTAAAGAAAACCACCGCCCACTTCCAAGGTGGTACGGGGGCGGCCTGAGGCTCAATGATGAACCACCTTTCTCCCCTCGGAGGTAAGATGGAGAAACCTTGAAACTCGAGGCGTTCTGTCGGATGAGTAATGGGAGTTGCCCTCGGACGCCGCGCCTGCCCTATTAACACCGTGGCGACGAGCACGGCGAGCACTGCCATTCCCGCCCTCTTCAAGTACCGGTTCTCCCGCTCCTGTCGTTCTAGCCGGTGTGTTGGTGTCATCGCCGCTGTCTCCTTTCTCATTTCTCCTCTACTACGGACGCTGAGACACACCGAGCAGTGACGAATTTAGCGAGGAGGGCATGTACTCTGCGGTCTTGCATTTTCTTCGCTACCGCTTCAAACTCGTCCGTCATCTTATCCTTATGGGCTTCACACGCCGATGACGTTTCGAAGGTTTCATTCGGGTACCACTCGGACAAGGGGGCATCCGTCGCTGCTTGAGGTTTCTCACCCTCGAAGACAACCGGGGGCAACATGAGAATCCAGCCTTCCTCTTGGGCAACTGCCGGGACTATCATTCCCACCACAAGCATCCCCGCTACGGCCCACTTGAGGATACGATTCTCCCGTCCCACCCTGTCATCCGTCCTGCCAGGGTTTCAAGCTTTGGCTCATTCATCACCTTCTCCTTACCTTTGGTCAGTTCCACCTTCATCACCAGACGGCGGCGGCTTGTCCATCACGGTTAAATGGTCCCTTGAGCGCCGCAGACTGCTACGCGTCGGCTTGGACGAATGGTTGGGATGCGCACTGGAAAGGGGGCGTCCCACAGCGTGTTGGATAGAGGATGGCCTTCAGTAATAAGGGCCGGGAGCCTTGCCTTCTGCGTAGTCCTTGAGGCGGTACATTAGCATCCCCCAAGTCGAGTTGCAGTATGCAAAATAGCCGCTGGTCGAGCGCCAGTCGCCGTGGACAAAGCGGAGGACGGTCGTACCCTCCTTTTGGGAAATCTGCCAGATAAGCCGGGTACCTTTCCACTCGTCATTCTCTCCAAGACACGTCCAGACCACTTTTTTTCCGGGCGTGAGCTTTTCAATGCGCATGCGGAATAACAACCGGCGATTGTAGAAGCCGAACACTGCAACGCTTCCGACACGGGGTTCAGCCATGCTATCAGCTGTCCACCAGCCGCGAAGCCCGGTCTGCGTCGTTATGGCCTCGAAAACCTTCTCAGGTGGGGCGTCGATTTCGACCTCATGATGCATATTGGCCATTTGCCCTCCTCTTTATATTTAAAATGACTTCTTCCCTCGGCCTAATACTTCAAATCCTCCACCTGCCTCGGATGATCTATGAACCGGTTGCGAGTGCCCTGGAGTTCTTCGATTACGTTGTTCCGCCGCATCTCATTGTAGTTTGGGGGATCATCGCGGTTCCACTGCTTCAGCAGGTCCACATCGCGAGAATCAATCGGGAGACCATACTCTTTATGCATGTAGAAGATGGCCCTAGCGATATTACCACGGGTGACCGGACGCGGCTCGACAACGTGGCTGTCCATGTCGCGCTCGAAATTACACTCCCCAAACTCGCGTAACTCATCCTTGATCATCGCAAACCGGAAATTGGACCTGGCCTGTTTGATGTCGGCTCGGACGGGGAAGAGGTTGTGCAGGTCTGCCTCCATGCGGTTAAACCGTTCACTGGTCTTGCGGCATTCCTTCCCGCTCCCACAACCTAGAAATGCTACCATCCAGGAGGCAGGATAGGCGTGCTCCACGGTCAGCCCCGTCTTATCCTCGAACGGCTCACCACAATAGAAACTAAATCCGCCGTCTGCGTAGAGTCGCCCCCAAACGAGCTGTCGGGCCGTGTTGTAATTGCGGATCTTGTTTTGATCGGCAAGGGCGGGGGAGGTGAGGAGGATGGTCAGCAATAATCCAAACCACCACCACCGGAAATTCATGGTCTGTCTCATAAGTCAGTACCTCCTAGGGTGCCGTTACTCTCTCCAGGGGTCCGACGTCATGTAAAATCTTCCACCCGTTGACTTATTATCCTAACATGATCGTGCAAAGCTTGCACTGTCAGCGCTACTCCCAGTTAGATCGAACCACAACAACTCCTTGCAAAAAAAGACTTGATCGATTGAAGCTGGGGTTTCAATTTTATACTGGCATGTAGTGTGCATTATATAGTTGGTGAGTACTTAATGCCTGGTGTCCTTCCTGCCCTTCCTGATAACTGCTTTTGTAGTCCATTGAGATGTGGTCCACAATGACGGCCGCGGAGTTGACATTAGTTTCGGTGATAATCATCATCGTCGGGTTCTTCCTTGGCCTGATCATCGAAACCTTGCCACCGCGGTAGAGACAACACTTCCGGAGGTAGGCACCATGTGGTACAGGATCGAAGGCAACGCCGAACCGTGCTCGTGCGGTGACGTGGCTGAAAAGTGGATTCTGCTTGCTGGAGCCAAGCCCCTCATCCGGGCCTCTGTTTGCCGCAAGTGCAATCCCCTACTGGCAGACATGGTGACCCCTTCCCCATCCTTGGTCCCTCAACGGGAACACGTCGAAGATACTGATGATGAGATGGTCAGTTAAGAGTGCATGTGTCTCGCCTACTTCTAGCCGACAAACACCACAGAGCATCACCATGGGCGTCGAGGGCAACCTCGGTGCTCGTAATGTTTTTGAGGACTGGTTACCTCGAACCGCTTTTTCCTAGAAAACCGCGGAAGTGCTTTACCAGTTATGAAATAAAACACTGGCCCAAGGAGTTGACAAAGGGGGAGGAATGCGGAACACTAGATGTGAAAAGGGAAGAACCGTTGGGAAGAGCGGAACGGTAACACCGCGTAGGTTTTGGGACTATGGACCGCACAGAAAGGCTGCTTCTCGTTGTTATCACGATACTGCACGTGCTCGCGCAGGTCTATCTTTATTTTAGTGCTCCGGCATATCTCAACCCGTCACCACATGAGATCAGCCGGATAGCCGATTCACTCGGCGTTGATCCCGTCGCCTATCGAGAGAGTTTCAAATACACCACTAAACTATACCCGTTCCTCCCCCCCGACACCGACTGGCTCAGGAAATCACACTAAAGCTTTCCCTGCTGCCTTCACGCGCTACGGTCCCCTTCGACGCCTGGTAGACCCAGCCAAAACCAAGATACTTTTTGTCCCGTGGGCAAAAAGAAAACCGCCGGAACTTCTTGAATTCACAGAGATTCTCGTTGGCAGGGGTGCGAGAGATGGTTTCAGTGGGCCCAGGGGGTGTACTTGGCCGAACGCTCGAAAGGTACGCTCCCTACGGCAGCGTTGCCGAGGTGAAACCGTCCCCTGAACTCATAAAACATCTCCTGCTGCTGGCTGAGATTTTCGATTTGACGAACAATGTCGAGAACCGTCGTGCTTATCATAACAGACACGATAGATTCCCCGAGGCGTGGAACTGTAATCTCTTCGTTGCTAAGCCCGCGCGCCAACTGGATCCCATTTACGTCTAGTTGAAAATCGAGCCCAGTGACTTCAAGGGCGAAATCGTTCGGGTTTAATATTCGCAGCTCATACACGCAATCGCTGCTCGAAGAGGCCGATCTCCACCGGAGCAATGTCAGACAGGTATACTTCGGGTGGCTCCACTTCACTATGGAGGGTCCCCGCACATCCCAATACGCTGACAAGCCCAAAAAATACTACCGCGAATCGTAACCGGCTCATTATCCTACGATTATAGTCACTGTGCTGGTGTTAGGATACCCAGTAGACTCTAACGCAACATTCAAAATAGGAGAAAGGGGTGACCGGCTGACTCCCCGAGGTAGTCCTCAGATGAAACGGGGGTGAGTAGAGCCCCCCTGTTCCAACTCCGGCACAACCATTGCAGTGCCTTCTCGGGCGGAGCACAGCCCGGGAGACAGCAACGGGAAGGCAACCCCTGCGAGCCCATCAAGGGAAAATGTAAGGTGTCTTCCTGTTCCTGTCGACTAGATTGGTGGTGCTAAGTCACCATGCGAGCCAGTAGTGGCAAGTGCTTAGACGGGAGAAACTGAGATGCCCAAGGTACAGGACGTAGCCAGTATGCGTGTTGCGGATTGGATGACACCATCACCCCTGACCCTGCCTCCCGAGACATCCTTACTCGAGGCAGCGGATTTTCTCCGGACGCATTCCATTCGCCACCTCCCCCTGGTCAGCGGAGGAAGGCTATGCGGGATCGTGAGCGACCGCGACATCAAGTTAGCCACACCCTCACCCCTGGACCCCGACCCGGCATACGACCGCCCTGTCTCAACGATCATGAACGCGGACGTCATCACCATCGGCCCTGACGACCCCCTCGTGGATGCCGTCAGGCTGATGCGCCATCGCAAGATCAGATGTCTGCCGGTCACGTCTGCAAACCGCCTTGTCGGAATCATCACCGACACAGACGTACTGGATGCCTTTTTTTCCGCAAGTGGGGGAGGGAAGAAGACAGGCTAGCGTTCCTCTTCCTCAACAGTCCAGGGCACTCTCGGTCCGCCAAACGTACACTCCAGCGACCCGTCACATGTATCATGCTCATAGTAGAATAGGTCGCCCGCCTGGACCGGACGCTTTCGGACGTCCATGAACACAGGACGGACCTCAGAATCAGCCAGCTGATAAGATTCGCTACACTTCTGACAGGTATACGCCCGACGGATCACCCCATCGTCTGGCGGCGTTGCCTTTCCCTCATTGATCATGGCCTGGAGATAATCGTTGATCACCTGCTGCGTCTCCTCTGAGGGGTTGTGAAATTCTAGCCCCGTGTGGTAGACCATGATTCCCTCTCCATCCATGTTCATCTCTTGCCTGGCGACCACCGACCAGACCACGCGGGACCACAGTCTTATCCTCGTCCCATGAAACTCGAGGTCCAATGGCGAAATAGTCCCTGGTCGGGAGAACTGGGTATGCTCAATCTTGACGCCCCCAAGACTGATGTCAATCAGAACCACCTCATCGACGCCGGTGATCCGTCCCTCCGTCCTTGTCCTCACGACATATCGGGGGTACTTCCGCCTCACCGCCCATTTCTTTTCCACCGGAACCTCTCGGCTGGTACTACAGACCAGGGTTTCGGGGCAAGCCCCATCCACCGACCACAACACCTCCCAAAGAAGGCCCTTATTGGCAATATCTGTGCCAATTCAAGAAGTTAGGTTCCGAATTTAGGCAGCAGGGGACTGATCGCTTCGGCCAAATGACAGAGGGTCAAGCGTGGCGAACCATCTGGAGGGAGGGTGAGGAGCACTCGACCTTTGCCGTCCTCGTCCATGAGGTTCACCCCCTCCTCGGGCTACCTTCCCATGAGCACCGGCTTCGCGACCAGCTATGCCAAGATGGCTTTCTTCCGGAGTCGAGACGTCAATAAGCAGCCACATCTCCTGCCGGAAAGCGGTCAACAAGGAATCCAGGAAGTCCATAACTCTTTGAAATTAAGCCTGTGTTTATGTGGCACGCCCTTTGCTGCTCCTGTGAAGGACGTGTGGGACCCTCCATAGTGGCCGAGGAGTCGCAGTGGGAAAAAAACAGCGAGAGAGGCGGCATTTTCCACGAGTTATCGTGGGATGCAAAACCCAGGGGCGGGTTACCGCTATATATGATGCCTCTCTGGTCGACATCAGTCACGGAGGGGTGCTGATCGAACATGTCCAGGTCGTCCGACCTGGCACCACTTCCTCACTGGACCTCGACTTGCGTGGAAAGAGACTGAGCCTGAGGTGTCGCGTGGCCCGCTCGGTAGTCCACCGAACAGAGGTACAGCCGGATGGAGAGCAGACCCTGATCTACCATACGGGGATGGAATTTGTCGACCTCCCAGAGGAGACGCGGCAGGTGATCTGTCATTACATCCGGTCGATTATCGAGGATGGGAACGGAGCCGGCGATGAACTGGGTGAGCCCACCGCTATCAGGGCACCTCGAGGGTAAGCCGTGAAAAAGAGACTCGGCCAGGTGAGCCGGACTAAGCTTGAGGATATTTGTGTGTCCATCCGGGAGATCAAAGGGACGCCACATGTGGATCTCCGGATCTACCGTCGCTCCGCGCGCCTTGGTGGGGATGGCGTGGGAGGAATGGAAGGGATCGCCGTGCCGCTTAACTTGCTCCCGGACCTGCTCCGCGTGCTGGATGAGTCCCAGGAGAGACTCGCCCAGGAGATGCTGAGACGTCCGCGGTCACATGCCAAGGTGACGAAAATCGAGGCGGATGAGCCGGAATACGACAGTAATGGAAATAATAATGTAGCACCACCACGCCGCCTCCTTGGTGACCGGCGAGGGCGCCGCGTCCCACTCAGAGTGCCTATCGAATGTCGCCACTGGCCAGCCGTGGACTACTATACGGTGACCGGCGAGACCGAAGATGTGAGTGTTGGTGGCGCGCAGATCTGGCTCCCCGAACGCTTTCCCCTCCTTAGTCCGGTCGCGGTCTCCATGAATATCGCGGGGCGGCTATTTCAACTCTTGGCAGAAATCGTGGGGGTCGGAGTGCGTCAGCGGCACGGAAGATACCGACATAGCCTCCGCTGGCTAGGCCTGAACGCACAGGCAAAGGCTGCTCTGTCACAGGTGATTCCCGGCATTTGAGGCGTATCCCCCCGGGCAATTCTCCGCCCTACCTCCGGACCAGCCACCGGTTCTTCACGCTCCCCCCTTTATCTCATTCACCTCGTCCAAGGACCAAATCAGCGCCTCAGCGCTGGCCCTGATCCGTCTCATCAATGAATAAAATAATGGAATGTCCAGTGCTTGACACCCCCAAGGCAGTGCGCGATACTTAGGACCCCAGCTCTTGTTTATTTCGAACTTATCGGCCCGGTCACCGTGAGCACCCTTGGTATCATCGGGGCCGTCATGCCCCAGCCGGATGGAGGGAACGATGATAGTCCAAGATCATATGACCACGAAGCTCATTACCGTCAAATCAAACACAAGTCTGTGGAAGGCTTGGGAGATGATGCAGACTCATCGGATCCGGCACCTTCCAGTGATCGAAGGCAAACGGTTGATTGGGATGATCACCGATCGGGATCTCCGGCAGCTGATGCCCTCGTCCCTCTCCCCGCCCGAAGAGCTAGAGCGATTTCAGGCCTGGGGCACCCAGGTAAAGATTGCTGATGTCATGTCCCGAAAGCTCTTCCTCGTAACTCCGCAGACCCCTACCCACGAGGCGCTACGCATCATATTGGAACGCCGCGTCGGCTGTACCCCGGTCATCCGCGGTTCAACCCTGGTGGGGATCCTGACGACCCGCGATCTGCTCTGGGCCATGGCGGGTCAGCTCGCGCCGAAGGCTATCACCCCGAGAAAACAGCAGGCTCGGCGACGTGCGTCTGTGCGGCCCCGTGGGACACCCCCAGCTAAGGAAAAAAGTCGACGCCGCTGAAGAGGGTGCGACGCTTGAAAGCCTTGACCCAGGCCGCAATACTTAATGAAGGAGATAGCAGAGATGGAACCGGGGTAGGGACAGTGTCTAGCCCACCTCCGGCAACAATTGACGGCGCACTGCAAGTCCAGACGCCCTCTTTGGCAGATCAGTGCCCACGAGGGCGTTTTGCTTTTTAGGTTGATGCGGGTATGGGCGATTTCTCTTGAAGAGGAGGGACCACGGAACGAAATTTAAGGTAGAAGATGGTATTGGGCCGCAGTTAGAATAGGGCGGCGGGATGATGGAACTACCACAAAATAAAGGCTTTGCTGAGAGAGAATTAACAAAGGTCCTTCGGTAGGATTTACGCCCGAAGGGCCTTCGTGTTTTGGGACCGACCACCGAAGGAAATGGAGACCTTGCCATGAAGAGACCCTCATACGGCAGAAAGGACAGACTGATCAAAGAGAAACGTCATGACGTTTACCGAGCACGCAGAAAATGGCCAGAACCCACTGTGTGCACTGAATGTGGTGCCGTGTTCGTGGGTGGTCGCTGGGTATGGGGGAAAGCACCAAAAGAAGCAAATCTAGCCGTGTGTCCGGCATGTCGGCGTATCGCTGACAACTACCCAGCAGGCTACATACAAATCCGGGGTGCTTTCTTCAAGGAACATCGCGAAGAGATCCTCGGTCTTATCCGTAACGTAGAAACGTTGGAAAAGGCCGAACATCCTTTAGAGAGGAGCGTGTCCATGACTGATGGAGAAGCAGGTACCTCGGTGACAACCACAGGAATCCATGTCGCCCGCCGAATTGGCGAAGCGCTGGCACGATCCTACAAAGGTGAGTTTTCTTTCCAATATGGCGAGAGTCAAATGAGTATTACAGTCCATTGGACGCGGTAAACATTCTCGTTCCTCATCGGTTCGCCATCATGCAGGTGACCTCACGTCTAACCTGGCGCACTATTGTTCGCACGTCACGAAATCCAGTGCGACGTAGCAGATCCTGAACCGCCTCGATTTCGCTCTCCGTGTAGCCCGGTGCCACCATGAATCTTCGTGATGGGTGCTTCATGCGTAGGCACACGAGCAGAAGACCCCGGTCACCCGAGAGTCTGTATCGACGACGCATCAGTCATAGATGCATGATCGCGGCCGCAGGAGAAGGGACTGGAGGTCTGGTCTTGCAATCATACAAGTCCTCTGATAGCGTTCTTTTCGCGGGATAGTGTATCGCGATGCCGTCGGTCGCCACCTTTATAAGGGGTGAAAAGATCTTCTGGTGCGACCTGGACCGAGCGGGCTTTCGATCCCGCCAACTCGTCCTCCGGATCACAAAAGCCAGGGCGACAGCCTGACAAGCTGGCTCGCCGCATTCACGGAGCGCCAGCCATGATCCTGCCGTTAGGCGATGCACCGAATCCGCGTGGTACGCCGTATCTCACGTATGCGCTCATCCTGGTCAACTGTGCCGTGTTCCTGCTGATCACCCTGCCGCTCAGTGCGAGAGCACCGGATCTGAACGACCCACTGCTCCTGGAGTACGTCCGCGTCGTGGCGCCGAGCCTGCCAAGCCAGGTCCCATTGGAGGGGTTCCTGCGTCAAATTTCCTCGTACGATCTCTTTGTCTTTCATTACGGCTTCCGGCCGGCAGCCCCGCACCTGGTCACCCTCTTCACGACGATGTTTCTGCATGCCGGCTTCCTCCATCTGTTCGGCAACATGCTCTTTCTATGGATCTACGGGGATAATGTGGAACACCGGCTGGGCCGCGTGCCCTTTCTGTTTTGGTATCTGGCGACCGGGGTGGCGGCCACGTTGTTCCACACGCTCTTTGCTGCCGGTTCACCGCTGCCGCTGATCGGGGCATCGGGGGCCATTTCAGGCGTGCTGGGATTCTATTTCATCTGGTTTCCGCGCAACACGGTCCGGTTGCTATTCGTCTTCTTCCCCTTCTTCATGAACGTGATTACTGTCCCAGCTCGCTTCGTGCTGGGATTCTACTTGCTGGTGGACAACCTGTTGCCCTTTCTCATCACACGCGGTATGGAAGGGGGCGGGGTGGCGCATGGCGCCCACATCGGGGGCTTTCTGGGTGGACTGGCCATCGCATGGTATATGGATCGGCGCGAAGTCGTCGGGCGCCCGGAAGAGTACCGAAAGGTGCGCGCCGCCTCACAGGCTGGGGAGACACCCCCGCACCCCATTGCACAAGCGCTCGCCAGTGGCGACTACGCAGATGCGGCAGAGACGTATTTCGCGCTTGATCCAGACAAAACGCGACGTGCGCTGACGCCAGAAGATTCGCTTGCGCTGGCCGACTGGCTCCAACGCAACGGACGCCATCGTGCCGCGCTCACTGTATATCGACGCCACTTGCGCGACTACCCGCACGGTCCTGGTGCCGCAGAAGCGCACGTGGGAGCAGGGTTAGTACAGTTGACGTTCCTCGATCAGCCGACGCCGGCGTACCAGCACTTCCTCGACGCACTCGACCTCGACCCCTCGCCCGAAACCGCAGCCCGCGCGCGTGCTGCACTTGAGACCATCGCCGCCCGCCAAAAGTTTCAGGTCAGGCGCCCGCGGAATTGATCGGTATAGCCAGGACTGGCTACGTCCGGAATTAAGAAGAGTGAAGTAAAGCGAGGCGATTAGAGCACACTCGTAGATCTAGCGAAGATATTAGAAACAGGAGGGATCCCGTACCAAACACTATCGGCTTGTATATCGGGATTTTCTGCCGCGCTGGCCGTTTCGGCCATCTTTTTGACACCATCGCCGCCTTCTTGCCAAATCCAAGATCCGATCCTGATTGACATTGGCAAGGCGGCACCAATGCCGCAACAGTGGGTTGTTCCTGGAAAGAAACCCCCGCGCATCGAGCGTGTGAGGGGACGCTGGCGTGCCATTCGCGTCACTGAGGGCCACTTGTAGCACCGCCGCAGCCAGGCGCTTGTACGGCCTCATGTCTGTCCCGTCCGGCAGCACGTCAGGTACATGCGCTTGTTCCTTCACCAAGATTCTCATTGATCTCGGCCCTCCGAAGTCCAAGATTCGCTAAGTTCTCCAGATAGTAAGAGAGCAAACCGTGTACCAGGAATTAAAGGCTTCATTTTCAAATAGTTGCGGAGGTTGCTTCCTGGTTTCCAGTGACCGATTCTCGGCATGAGGGTAATCTGTCCTCAGCTCTCCCTTTTCTGACCCCCCCCATACTCCCCCTAAACGGCCGCTAATCCGCCCAACACGCGCTTGCTGAATGGCCTCTGTGGCCAAGCGCGTTGGCGGCCCCCTTGGCACTAATTTTGCTCGAATTTCTACTAATACAATCGGTGCGACCCTGCATCTTTTGATTTGCCACTTTAGCCGGAGATGCTATTGCATGGCGGGTACGGATAAGAACCTCCCTAAGGGCGAGGAGATTAGAGAGCAAATCGCCCAGGCTGTCCTGGAGCTCGAGAGGAAAAACCGAGAGGTCGCCGAAGCGCGCGATCAGGCGTTGAAGACCGCCCGGAAGAAATCCGAAATCCTGGCCATGATGAGCCACGAGATCCGCACGCCCATATTCGGCATCAATGGGATGACAAGGCTGCTGCTCAACACCGATCTGAGCGCAGAACAACAGGACATTGTGGAGACGATTAACAGCAGCGGGGAAGCCCTGTTAAAGACCATCACTGATGTCCTGGATTTCTCCAAGATCGAGGCGGGCAAGCTCGAGATCGAGATCATCGAATTCGATCTTCGGACGGCGGTCGAGCAAGTGGTTTCGTTGCTTGCGGCGCGGGCCCAGGCCAAGGCGTTAGAGCTGGCCTGCCTCGTCCATCATGACGTCCCCACCTCCCTCCGCGGCGACCCTGGACGCCTCCGCCAAGTCCTCACGAACCTCTTAGGCAATGCGGTCAAGTTTACAGAAAAGGGAGAAGTTATCTTGCGCGCCAAGCTCGCCGATGAGACAGACAACACGGTGCTGGTTCGGTTCGAAATCACCGACACCGGTATCGGTGTTTCTCCCGAGGTGATGGAGTGCGTGTTCCAACCTTTCACCCAGGCCGACAGTTCCACCACCCGAAAGCACGGAGGGACCGGACTCGGGCTCGCCATCTCGAGGGATATAGTCGAACTGGTGGGGGGAGAGATCGGCGTCGAGAGTGAGCTTGGGAAGGGAAGCACCTTTTGGTTTACCGTGCGACTGGAGAAGCAACTAGAAGGTGCTCCCACATTGCCTCTTCCACTGGGTGATCTCCACGGTCTACGTCTCCTCATCGTCGACGACAATGCCCCCAACCGCACGATCCTTCGTTCCCAGATCATTTCTGGAGGAATGGCGAGCGATGTTGCCGAGAGCGGCCCGGTCGCACTGGACATAATGCGAGCAGCCACCAACCGGGCCGAGCCTTACCATTTGGCGATTCTCGACATGCAAATGCCCGACATGGATGGAATCCAGTTGGCCCGCGCCATCAAAGCCGATCCCACCCTTGCGACAGTCCGACTGATCCTGCTCACCTCCTTTGGCCAGCCCGGAGATGCCAAAGCCGCGCATCAGGCAGGTGCCGCCGCGTACCTGATGAAGCCCGTGCGTCAATCCCAGTTGTTTGAGTGCATCGCTCGGGTGATGGGTGCGCCGACCGAACGAGCCGCCGCGCCCCTCATCACCCGCCATAACCTCCAAGAGGAAAAAGTCCGCGCCCTGCCGCGCGTCCTGATCGCCGAAGACAACGCACTAAACCAGAAGGTCGCGGTGGGGATGTTAGAAGAGTTAGGCTACAAAGCTGATGTCGCCTCCAATGGGCGCGAGGCCGTCGATGCCGTCTCTCGTATCCGGTACGACCTGGTCTTGATGGACTGCGAGATGCCCGAGATGGACGGCTACGAGGCAACGGCCAAGATCCGCCAGCGTGAGGAGGAAACGGCGCGGCATACGCCCGTCATCGCCATCACGGCCCACGCCACGGACGATCACCGCGAGAAGTGCCTGGCTGCAGGGATGGATGACTGCATCTCCAAAGGGGTAAAGATCGGGGAGCTCGAAGCGTTGCTGCAGCGCTGGATTGTGCGTCGAGGGCAGGAGCCGAAGGGCACTAAAGCAGAATAGTGGGGCATGAGAGCGATCATCAGGGTTTCGTCATCGGAACCAGGCTTTGGCATTGATATTACTGAATATTTGTACCGCCGACGCCAATTGGAGAGGAGATGTAAGCAACTCGTGTCCCAGCGGAAAGCATAATCCGTAGGATGAGGAGCCTATGCTTAAGTTTTACATCACCTTTGATGATAAAAACCAAGCTCAAAAGCAGGCCGGGCAACTGGATGTGAGCCACTCGAAACCACCGGACAAGCACCCCCCCCCATCTGGGAGAACGGAATGGGGTGTGTCAACCTGGTGTACGACTGCAATTCGGCTGACGCCAAGGCCGGCACGATCTTTTTCAACCCGATTTTCGAACACGATGGTCGTTTGTCCCGGATGTGGGAGTGCACCACCGAGATCACCCACCGTCCCCAGATGCCGGACGGGCAGGCGCGCCGTGTGAAAATCACCGATCTCGAGGAGCATCAGAACCTGGTGGAGTGCTTTTTTCGAGAGCTACTCGGGAGGACGCTGAAAGGCCAGGAGGTCGCCATCATCCAGGACATCGCGACGCTCCTGCGGCGGATTGAGGAACTCGAGGCCTTGAACCGGGTCGCCACCATCCTTAACGCTGCCCATGATCTCCAAATGGTCCTGGAGCTGGCCATCGAACGAATTGGCGCCGCCCTCCGCGCAAAGGCCGGCTCCCTTCTGCTGCGGGACGAGGATACTGGGGAATTAGTTTTCGCGGTCGCCCTGGGGCCCGTCGCTGACCGGATCCTGGGGCGACGGCTGTCGCCCGGCCAGGGAATCGCCGGGTGGGTCGCCCAAACCGGGGAAGCCCTTCTCATCCCCGACACCAGCGCCGACCCGCGCTTCTCCGGCTCGATAGACGAAGAAAGCGGCTTCGTGACTCGCTCCATGTTATGCGCCCCCTTGAAGACCAGCCGGGGGATCATCGGTGTCGTCCAGCTTCTCAACCACGTAACTGGCCGCCGGTTTAGCGAAGAGGATCTTCATCTGCTTGAAGTTATCACCCTACACGCTGCTGCCGTGATCGAGAAGGCTACCTTACTGGAACGAGAAGGGAAACCCCCTGCTGAGTCTGCCCTGGCCAACCTTGCCGAGGAATTCAGGCGCCCCCTCGAATTGCTAGAGTCCCACCTGGGTGAACTCTTCAATGCTGCCACCCACCAAAATCCCGATATGGTGCGCACCATCGAAAAGGCCATGGAAGGTGCCGAGAACTTGCGAAAGCTATCTAGACACCTCTCCCGGGCGTATTAGAGCATCCCCGCAAGAAAACCTGCTCGCCCCCCCTCAAGCTGCTAGTGCCGTTCCACCTTGATAAGTGGTTCGACAGGCTCACCACCCCGAGGAAGATCGAGGGGCCGATTTGAGCAGCCTGTCTTGTTGCAAGGGTCGTGATCGAGTGCAGCGAGAAAGTTGGGACAACTAGTTGGAACGGCACTAGCGATCCGGCGATACAAAAGCCTCTAAGGCAAAACCGATAGCGAATCCTCTCTCTAATGGTGCCGATTTTTTGGCGGGTGCAGGGGGTGCGGGAGGACGGGTAGGAGGACCTCCTGCCCACAGGCGCGGGGGTGGGGGTGGCTGTCACAACTCTTGCACTGTTTTAGGCTGTTTCTGGTCGTCGAGCGAGGAACGAGTTACCGTCCCCATGGCTTTTCACCCCATCTGGGTCATGCCCGGCAAGCTTAGTACGGATCTTGCAATAAGGGAAAGCGATCCGGCGGAGGGTCGACGGACCTTCGGGCCCATGCCCACGCTTCCCAACACCTAACACTCGTTCGAGAGGGCTTCAGGACAAGCTATTGGCCTTCAGGCGTCAAGCATGTGAAGGCTATATAGAAAGCACTGGAGAGACGAGTTATGTCCAAGAACCTTCATATTCGTAAGCCTCCCCGTTTCCGTATCTCCGGGGTCACGGCGGCCGTTACCACCCTCCAAGAGGCTGACGTGCTTGATCTAAGCCTCGAGGGAGCACTCGTGGAACATCAGGACATGCTCCCCCTAGGGAGTCCCTGTTTCCTCCAACTTGGGATCGCGGGGGAGACGTTGACGATCCGGTGTCACGTCGTGCACAGCCGGGTCAGCCGGAGAGAACTAGGAGGGGCGCTATATTATCAGACCGGGCTGGAATTCCTCGACCTTCCCCCCGAGTCAGAGCAATCCCTCGGTGCCCTCATCCGCTCGTACGGGGTCCGCGTAGATGATGGAAGTCGGAGCCCCGATAATGATTGAAAAGTTGTGGTGTAAAGAATACAGCCTACCAGGCAGTAAGAGGCCTGGCTGTCATGGGAGAGGAAGACAACGTGCGGGTATCGGGCGAGCATGACGCGTCTCTCCCCAGGCGGGGACATGCGGCGGAAAAAGAAAAGTCCAACCGGCGTCAACACGCCCGGTTCGTCGTGCGCGGGAATGCCAAGGGACGGGTAACTACCGTCTACGACGCGCATATCCTCAACATCAGCCTTGGGGGGGCCTTGATTGAGCATGCCCACGTGGTCCGCCCGGGCTCCACTTCCTCTTTGGACCTCGACCTCCAGGGAAAGAGACTGAGCATGAGGTGCCGCGTGGCCCGCTCGGTGGTCCACCGGATGGAACTGCAGCCGGATGGGGAGCAGGCCTTAATCTACCACACCGGATTGGAATTTATCGATGCCCCAAAGGAAACGCGGTTGATGATTAGCAATTACATCCAGTCGGTCATCGACGATGGGAAGAGTGCGCTGGCCGACGAGGACCTGGACGGGAGGTCGTACACCTGCGAGAAGTGTGGCCATGCTTTCCATCTCGCCGATTCAGAGGTGCGTCCTGCGTTCATAGAGTCTCGACAGCGTCCGATCCAAGCGGGCGACATCTTTCACTACGACCACGGGATGTGTCAGGGGACCCTGATGTACACCTTTGGAGGACCAAACGCCCCCTGGAGTGCTGACTAGCCGGCCAACCACGGTAGGGCCGACGTGGCGAAACTCAACACCAGGAAAAATCCACACATGTCGGTCACGGTGGTCAGAATAGGTCCCGAAGCCAGCGCTGGATCGATCCTCATTCGCCTGAGGAGGAGAGGAATAGTCCCACCGAGCCCCACCGCCACCAGGGTGTTGAGCGCCAATGCCCCGCCCACGACCAGACCCAGATACGGATTCCCCCACCAGGCCCAGGCCACACTCCCAAGCAGGACCCCGAGGAGCAGGCCGTTGACGATTCCTACCCCAGCCTCTTTGAGAAGCACCCGCAAGACTTCATAGGGTCTCACCAGTCCCAGTGTGAGTTCGAGCAAGCTCACCCCCCGCAATCGGTCTAGAGAGGCGGTCCGGCAGGGGCATCTCTGCGGAATAGCCGCACTGCGGCAGTCTCAAGGGACCCGCAATCAAGGAGAGACATTAACTGTCTGGGCGGGTGCGCCTAACCGGGCCCATGGCTGCTTTCGTGGAGCCGGCTCAGCGCGGCCAGCTCGCTCAGTGGCGACTCTCCTTAGGGGCGATTGCGAGGATATAGCTGCACGCGCGGCAGAAAGAAAAGGATGGCAAAGCGGAACTCCGACCTCGGCTGGCGTCCATGATAGCCCCGTTCGCGTGCTGGGGGAACCCGTTAGGGAGTCTCACCTTCCCTTGACACCGTCTCTATCGGGTGGGACCTTCATTACGTTCGCCTTCGCATCTCGGCCGAGGGTAGAGTTCGTGAAGATCATTGTCAAAACAATTGACAGTGGGCGGGGGCTCCGAGTTAGAATACCCAACGGCTATGGGAACTCGCATCGGTTGAGGTCTACAACACCGATCCGAGAGGGGGTGAATATGGTGAAACGGTATTGGGTACTCTTACCGGTCGCTCTCTTGTTAGCAGCGGGCTGCGCTTCCAGCTATCGCCCTCCCGTTGATCCTACCTTTACCACGGACAGCGCGAGGTATCAAAAGGACCTCTACGAATGCAAGCAGATCGCCGAATCGTACTCTGACGATGTGGGTGAAGAGACGGGAAAGGGGGCACTCATCGGTGGTGTCGTCGGAGCAGCCGGTGGAGCCGCCATCGGAGCCGCGGTGGGTTCCCCGGGAGCCGGAGCAGCCATCGGCGCCGTGGCGGGCACCGCCACTGGAGCCGCCATCGGGGGTACATCTGCCAAGAAGAAATACGAGAAAACCTACGACGCCTGCATGCGGAATCGTGGGTACAAGCTCTTGAAGTAACCATTCTGAAGGGAAAGCTTATCCAGTCGCTCGTGGACCCCTCTTCCCTTCCACGGGAGGAGGGGTTTCGTCTTTGCTGGGGGGCACATCCAGGAGGATGAGCTGGTGCGCGTGCGATCCCTCAGAAGGCGATAATCAAAGCATCGAGGAGGGTAAAGGTGAAAAGGGTGATGCTGATGAGCCCATTTACATTAAAGAAAGCCATCTCGAGCCGCTGCAGGCCGTGACGGCGCATGGTCGCGTGCTCGTACCCGAGAAGCATGACAACGAACAGGATACCCAGGTAGTACAGGGGTCCTAAGCGGAGCAACTGCCCCACGACCCCGAGCAGGACGGGAACCGCGATATGGAGGCCGAGGCTCACCTGCATCCCCGCTTCAGCCCCGAGTCTCGCTGGGATCGAATACAGCCCGTGGGTGCGATCAGACTCGATATCGGCCAAGGCATAAAGGATGTCAAAGCCGGCCACCCAGAACAGGACGGCCAATCCGAGGACCAGAGGGGCTACGTCCACTCGCCCCCGAACGGCGATCCAAGCCCCGATCGGGGCGCAGGCGAGGCTGAGCCCCAGGACCAGGTGCGAGAGAGTGGTGAACCGCTTGGTGTAAGCGTAGAAAACAGTCAGAGCAATGGCAACGGGGGAGAGGAGCAGACAGAGGCGATTCAATTGGGCCGCGGCAAAAACCAGCAGGGCAAAAGAACAGACGGCGATGGTCAAGACGGTGACAGGGCGAATGAGGCCCCGCGGAAGGGCACGCTGGGCGGTCCGGGGGTTCAAGGCATCCAGATCCATGTCGACGAGCCGGTTCACCGCCATAGCTCCGGTCCTGGCCCCCACCATGGCTACGAGGATCCAAAAGGCCTTCTCCCATTTCGGGATCCCCTGGGCGGCCAGGATCGCCCCTGTAAAGGCAAAAGGGAGCGCGAAGACGGTATGGGGGAACTTGATCAGGTTCAGAAAGACGACGAGCTGATGGAAAAGACCAACAGGTTCCTGTTCTTCACCCACGGTGCTCGGCCTTTCTTCCGTAGTGGATCGTCGCGATTCCGAAGGTGAGGGGTAAATACGAAACCTCAAAGAATCCCACCTCCTCCATCAGGGCCCGCAGCTCCGCAGGCGACGGGAAGCCATCCACCGAGGTCGGAAGATATTCGTAGGCTGCCCGGTTACCCGACAGCAGACCACCGATCCAAGGCATAATCCGATGGGAGTAAAAGTGGTACAGGGATCGGAAGAGGGGTGACGCGGGAGCCGAGAATTCCAAGATGACCACCCGTCCATCCCGCCTCAAGACCCTCGCCATCTCCGCAAGTCCACGCCGCCGATCGGCAACGTTGCGAATCCCAAAAGCCACAAACGCCCCGTCGAATGATTCGTCGGGAAAGGGGAGCAGCTCGGCCGGCGCGGCCACAAAGCGGACATGATCTGCCACTCCTGCTCTCCGGGCTTTCAGCATGCCACGGATCAGCATTGGCTCACAGTTATCCACGGCGATCACGTGAGCACCCGGAACCTGCCGAATGATCTCTAGCGCCACATCGGCGGTCCCGGCACACAGATCCAGCGTTCGCCCTCCTGGGGGAATCTGGCCCTGGGCGACTGCGACTCGGCGCCAGTAGACGTCGCGACGGAGGCTCAAGAGGCGGTTGATCAGATCGTACCGGTGGACGATGGAAGCGAACATCCGCCGGATCTCTTCGCGCTTGACCCCGGCGAGATCAGATCCCATAGCGGCAATCTCTCATCATGTCTGAAACCGTTCGATCCTTCCCTCACCGATCCTCACATATTGGGGCAAGGGGTGGCAGGGCTGCCGCGGGGTGATCCTGAGGGAGAGATGGCATCGCGTGACGGTCTTTCGAACAGTGGCAGCATCACCAGTGCAATGGTGTGCCCTGCTGTGATACAGCAACTCCGGCGGGTTGCGTCCGGGCTCCTTTGCCCTCAGCGGGACCCATCACCGGCCGAACGGCTGAGAGCAGCCTCCACCCGCTCCAGGACGACGTCGCAGAGCTTGAAATGAATCCCCAAGGGTTCGGTGATGG
>JAPUFX010000207.1 GCA_027293415.1 Candidatus Methylomirabilota bacterium | reverse complement strand
TTTCCCGGGAATCATCCTACCATACGTTTCCTGAAGACAAAACTCGCCCGGATTTCCGTTGGTCCATCAAAGCCCGCGGGCCGAGCGATGTCCCCCCGACCCTCGACTCTTGACTCTTCGCGCTCCGGGCTGACTGCTGATTGCTGACAGCTCTAGCCCGCATTATTCACGAATGGAGCGTCTTCGTGAATAATGCGTCCCGCTGCTGGGGCGGGACTCAAGGCTAGCCCTGAGCGAGGCCCCGCAAACGCGGGGCGGAGTCGAAGCCCGGAGGGCAGATTATTCACTTCTATGTGAATAATCTGGGCTAGTGAGAAATAGTTGGTGGGGCACTAGCATCTCTCCTTTCGCGTCGGCGTTCGAATTCTACTTGACGGCCGGGAGGTTAGCCGCTATTGTTAAGAATCTTGTTCAGAGAGACAGAATTTGGAGTGATCCTGGAGATTAAAGGGGCAGGCTTTATCGGCTCTTTTATGCGAGGCACGGCGAAGTTTCTTACGCGTGCCCGAACTTCTCCAGGGCCAGGTCCCTTCTCGATTCGAACCCAAGGTCTACAACGAATTGCGAAATCCCGTGCTGACGGACTCTGAGGGACTGGCGAGTCCGCGGAACAGGTTTACTCCGTCTGCATGAAGAAAGTGGCAGTAGAGGGACGTATATGCACGATGCGATTGTAGTGGGGGCGGGGCCGGCAGGAAGTCAGACAGCGACAAGCCTGGCCCAGCGGGGATACAGCGTTCTCGTCCTCGAGGAGCATCCGCAAATCGGTGTACCAACCAATTGTTCCGGCCTCATCGGGGCAGAGGCTTTTGAGCGGTTTGATCTTCCCCGGGATTCGGTCATTCGCGAGTTCGATTCGGCCACATTCTTCTCGCCCAAAGGAAACGCCGCTCGGGTGGGGGCTGATCGGGTGATGGCCTACGTCGTCAGGAGGTGTGAATTCGATCAGAGTATGGCGCGGCGAGCCGTCGCCTGCGGTGCCGACTACCACCTGGGGGTTCGGTGTGTGGGTCTAAAGTATGAGGGCGATTGTGTCAAGCTGTCGGTGCTCAAAAGGGAACCTGGCGGGGGTGAGATCCCGATGAGTTACAGGGCCCGGGCCGTCGTCTTGGCTACCGGCGTTCGCTACGGTCTGATTCAGGACCTGGGACTTGAGCGGCCGCCTAGGTTTCTGCAGGCAGCTCAGGTTGAGGTAGAAATGGAGGGGCTGGCTGGGGTGGAGGTGTACCTTGGGCGAGAAGTGGCTCCCGGTAGCTTTGCATGGGCTATTCCAGCCGGCGCGTTGGCCCGCGTCGGGGTCTGTGACGGTCGTCAGGCTATCCCCTATCTCCGGCGGTTCCTTCGTCATCCCTCGATTGCCTCTCGGCTCCGAAGCGGGGAAGTCCAGATCAAAAGTAAGGCAATTCCCATTTCCAATGTCTCCCGGACCTTTTTGGATAGAATCCTTCTCGTGGGCGATACCGCCGGACAGGTGAAGGTCACCACCGGGGGAGGAATTTCTTACGGGGTCTTGTGCGGCGATCTAGCAGCGGCGACGCTAGACCATGCCTTCCGCCTCGGGGATCTGACTGAGCGGGTCCTGGCAGAGTACGAGCGACGGTGGCGTCATGAGATTGGTGTCGAACTCCGGGTGGGGAATTTCTTCCGCCGGTTGGGAGGAATGCTTTCGGACGAACAGATTGATCATTTGATTTGCGCCTACCATGAGTCAGACCTTCCCGACCTGGTGAAGCGACGGGCGGATTTTGAGCGACATCGGAAGTTCATTCTTGCGCTGTGTCGTTCTAATATCTTCTTCCACTTGGTCTGGGGCGTCTTTGCTCGGAGGTCAATCGGTTGAGGATTCCTGCGGCAAAGCCGGAGCCATGATACGAGACACGACGCAACAAGGGTCGTCCACCAGTTTTGAAGAGATCCTGGCTCAATTTCCCCAGAGAAAGATCCTGGTTCTCGGGGATATTATGGTGGATGAATACATATGGGGAGTTGTCTCGCGGATCTCTCCTGAGGCCCCGGTACCTGTCGTGGAGGTGGAGGACGAAAATATCCGCCTGGGGGGCGCAGCCAATGTGGTGGCTAACATTCGGGCCCTCCGCGGGCAGGCGGATCTGGTCGGCGTGGCGGGTGGCGACTCCATGGCAGAACGGTTGCTACACGAGATCGAGCAGATTGGTGTCAAGCTGGACGGCATTGTCGTGGATCGCTCGCGGAAGACGACCATTAAGACCCGGGTTGTTGCCGGGAGTCAGCATGTGGTAAGGTTTGATCGAGAGTCTACTGAGGATCTGGACGACGGACTTGGGGGAAGGATCCAGGAACTGGTCCAGGATCGGCTGGATCATGTGGATGCGCTGGTCATCTCCGACTACGGCAAGGGGGTGATCAATGCACGGCTGCTTGAGGTGGTCGTTCCCCTGGCCCGCGCACGCGGGGTGGTGACGGTGGTAGACCCCAAGATTAACCACTTTGATCTGTACCGCCAGGTCAGCGTTCTGACGCCCAACCATCGGGAGGCCATGGCAGCCTGGGGCCGCCCTATCAGGGGTGAGGCCGACGTCGCCGCGGCGGGGCGCCACCTCCTCGATCGTCTCAAAGTTCAGGCAGTGCTCGTCACCCGAGGTGAGAGGGGAATGTCGCTGTATGAGGGGAACGGGCGCGTAAGCCAAATCCCGGCGGTGGCGAAAGAGGTGTTTGATGTGACGGGGGCAGGGGATACGGTCGTGGGGTCCATGGCACTTGCTCTTGCTTCCAGAGCCACCATGGTGGAGGCGGCCCAGGTTGCGAACCATGCCGCCGGGGTGGTGGTAGGAAAGCGAGGGACCGCAACGGTGAGTTTGGCAGAGCTCAAGCGTTCCTTGGGGCTCGAGGAGGGATAGATCGTGAGGGCGGTAGGGGTCATTCCGGCCCGCTACGCCTCCTCTCGATTTCCCGGCAAGCCGCTCGCCGATCTCCGCGGACGACCATTGGTCCAGCATGTGTATGAACGGGCCAGGCGGAGCAAGACCCTGGCGAGGGTAGTGGTTGCAACAGATGACCTTCGGATTCGTGATGCGGTAGTCGCGTTCGGCGGGGAGGTTCAACTGACAGGGTTGCATCATCCTTCGGGGACAGACCGGGTCGCTGAAGTTGCTGCCTCGCTTTCGTGTGAGATTGTGGTCAACATCCAAGGGGACGAACCCCTCATCGAGCCACCGATGATCGATGAGGCGGTGTCCCCTTTTTTTGTAGAATCGGACCTAATCATGGGAACGGTGTGTCGTCGCCTTGAAAAGGAAGAGGAATGGCAGAGCCCGCATGTGGTGAAGGTGGTTCGGGACCGTCGGGGATTTGCCCTATACTTCTCCCGGACGCCCATCCCGTACGCTCGGGTTCAGGGGAGGCATTCCTATTATAAGCACATTGGCCTTTATGTGTACCGGCGGGAATTCCTGCTCACATTAGCGAGTCTTGCTCCGACTCCCTTGGAGGAGACCGAGCAGCTGGAGCAACTGCGGGCGTTGGAATACGGCTACCCGATCAGAGTTGTGGAGACGAAGTACGACAGTATCGGTGTGGATACACCAGAGGACCTGGAACGGATTGCACGGATTGAAGCAAGGAACGAGGGCGGATAAAATTAGGAACAAATAGTGACGGGGGAGCGATGACACCGAAGTTTATCTTTGTCACCGGTGGAGTGGTATCGTCCTTGGGAAAAGGTATCGCAGCGGCTTCCATCGGGTGTCTGCTGGAAAGCCGGGGACTCAAGGTGACCCTCCTCAAGTTTGATCCCTACATCAACGTGGATCCTGGAACGATGAGCCCTTTCCAGCACGGGGAGGTGTTTGTCACCGATGACGGGTCCGAGACCGATCTGGACCTAGGCCATTACGAGCGGTTCACCAGCGCCCAGTTGACCAGAGACAACAATGTTACCACCGGTCAGGTGTATTACAACGTGATCATGAAGGAGCGACGGGGTGATTATCTCGGGGGAACCGTCCAGGTTATTCCTCATATCACCGACGAGATCAAGCGGGCTATCTACCGCGTAAGCAAGGGGGTGGACGTTGTGATCGTGGAGGTGGGAGGCACGGTGGGAGACATCGAGGGCCTTCCCTTCCTTGAAGCGATCCGGCAATTTAAGGGCGACGTTGGCCGGGAGAACGTGGCCTATATTCACCTTACCCTGGTGCCTTACATCGGTACCGCCGGTGAGCTGAAGTCCAAGCCGACCCAGCACAGCGTCAAGGAGCTCCTTCAGATCGGAATCCAACCGGATGTCCTCCTGTGCCGGACAGATCGGATCCTCCCTAAAGAACTGAGGGCCAAGATCGCCCTCTTCTGTAATGTCTCGGAGCGGGCGGTCATCACCGCCAAGGATGTCTCCTCGATCTACGAGGTCCCGCTGGTTTTGCAGAGCGAGGGATTGGACAACATCCTGGTGGATATCCTGAACCTCGAAGTCCGGGAGCAGAACCTTGAAGGGTGGGAGCAGATCGTTCGGAAGGTCCAGAATCCCTCTACCTCTACTTCTATTGCCATCGTAGGCAAGTATTTGGAGCTGAGGGACGCGTACAAAAGTCTCACCGAAGCGATCTCTCACGGAGGGATTGCGAATGACTGCGGGGTCGACATCAAAGCGGTAGAGGCGGAACGGATCGAGCAAGAGGGGGCCAAGAAATGTCTCCATGATGTCGCGGGGGTATTGGTCCCCGGAGGCTTTGGCATCCGCGGAATCGAAGGCAAGATCGGGGCGATCACCTATGCCCGCGAGGAAGGAGTTCCCTTCCTGGGTATCTGTCTCGGGATGCAGTGTGCCGTGATTGAGTTCGCCCGGCACGTCTGTGGTCTGAGGGAGGCCAATAGTCGGGAGTTTGATACCGAGACTCCTCACGCCGTCATCGATTTGATGCCCGAGCAGCGAGGGATCACCAATCTCGGGGGGACCATGCGGCTGGGTGCCTACCCGTGCCGCCTACGTCCTGGGTCTCGGGCCTATCAAGCGTATGGGATGAATGAGGTGTCTGAGCGGCACCGACACCGATACGAGGTGAACAATGAATACCGGAGCGTCTTGGAGGCCCATGGTCTGGTGATCAGTGGTGATTCCCCGGATGGAAGGCTGGTGGAGATGATCGAGCTTGCCGACCATCCCTGGTTCGTGAGCTGCCAGTTTCATCCCGAATTTAGGTCCCGCCCAAGACATCCCCACCCCATCTTCCGGGCTTTTATCCGGGCGACCCTGGAACACCGGAAACGGCTGTGAGAGGCTTGGGGGTCAAGGCGCACGAGCAAATGCATGTCTCATGCTAGTGCCGTTCCAACTAGTTGTGCCAACTTTCTCGCTGCACTGATCACGGCGGGTGCGACAAGGCAGGCTGCTCAAATTCGGCTTATCAAGTTGGAACGGCACGAGAAGGCGGCCGAGGAGATCCGGTAGGCTGAAATTCCGGCCAATGTACCCTTGCCTCCGATTCTAGTCGGAAAAGTAATTGACCCTGGGCGATAGAGAGTAAGATGCCGGGAGAGAGAACGGTAGAATGTCGACGCGAGAGGTTGGGGTAGGGCCCGTCCAAATCGGGGGGAAGAACCCGCTGGCCCTTATTGCCGGGCCGTGTGTTATCGAAGGGGAGGAACACCTCCTTGGGATAGCAGAGCGCCTCCAGGAAATCTGTGGGAAGCTGGAGATCCCCCTTGTTCTCAAGTCTTCCTACGATAAGGCGAACCGCACCTCACTCCAGTCATTCCGGGGACCAGGGATCGAACGTGGGCTCCAGATCCTGAGTCGGGTGAGAGAAAAGACGGGGCTGCCGGTGCTCACCGATGTGCATGAGGTCGCCCAGGTTGCCTCGGTCGCAGGAGTAGTGGACGCACTGCAGATTCCGGCCTTCCTTTGCCGACAAACTGATCTTCTGTTGGCTGCGGGACAGAGCGGCCTGGCTGTGAACGTGAAAAAAGGACAATTTTTGTCACCCGGGGAAGTTCGCCGGGTGGTGGAAAAGGTGGTCTCTACCGGCAATCACCGGCTCTTAATTACCGAGCGAGGGACGAGCTTTGGATACAACAACCTGGTGGTGGATATGCGGGCTTTACCGATCATGCAGGCCCTGGGTTACCCAGTGGTGTTTGATGCCACCCATAGCCTCCAGCTTCCGGGAGGCACCGGTGTCGCGTCCGGAGGCCAGCGGGAGTATATCCCCCATCTCGCCCGCGCAGCGGTAGCGGCGGGATGCAATGCGATCTTCATGGAGGTTCACCCGGCCCCGGATGAAGCCCCTTCTGACGGGGCCACCATGTGGCCTTTGGGGGAACTTGAGTCGCTGCTACGAAAGCTTCTTCGGGTGGCTGCCGCCGTCCGAGAGGGAGACTCTTGACCGAAACCTTATCTCCGAATGAGGGACCTCCGGACCGGTTTCGGCACCGGAACGAATCTTGTGAACTGCCGGTCCTAGCTGCCA
>JAPUFX010000206.1 GCA_027293415.1 Candidatus Methylomirabilota bacterium | reverse complement strand
GCGACCCTTCGCGTTGTCGCGTGGGTGAACCACCGGTTAGGGGGACCCGCAAACTCCCCTAGGTGGTAGTAGTAAGTTGTTTATCGGGGTGACCATAGCCCGCGGCCCACCTGAAGGCACAATCGAAGGCGCAACACACATTCAGACGCCTTCTCGGACGGAACATGGCCTGGAAGGGCGTTTTTGTTTTCAGGGCAGCACCCTGAAGACGTGTGACGTATAGCTTGGCGGGTTGAAGGGAGGTGGAGTCTTTGTTTGTGTTGGTGAAAGCGGTGGAGCAGAGGAATTCATGCATGAAATAGGATCCCAGGAGGTGCCAGATGAGAAAAGAGTGGATTAAAGGCATGGCGGTGCTCTTGTTTCTGACCAATGCTGGAGTGGGCCCGGCCGCGGCGGCTGGCATCCCGACCAAGGTGATAGTACGGGCCGTCTCAAGAGACGCAAAAGTTATTGGCACCAATGTTGGCGGAGCGAGGATCACGATCCGGGATACCACCACTGGGATGGTGCTGGCCGAAGGAGTCCAGAAAGGTGGGACTGGCAACACCAAGCTAATCATGATCAAACCTCGGGCGCGGGGGGCGACAGTCTACAACACGCCGAACGCGGCTGGCTTCCTCGCCACAGTGATGCTGGAGCGACCCACCGTTGTTGAAGTGACAGCGGAGGGGCCGCTCGGAACCCCGCAGTCCACGCAGCGGGTCTCGAAGACCTTGCTCCTGGTGCCTGGGCAGGATGTGCTGGGAGAAGGAATCCTGCTGGAGATCCACGGCTTTACGGTCGCGCTCCTTGCACCGACGAAGAACGACCGGGTGTCAGTTGGATCGGGACTTGAGGTGCGGGCCAAAGTGACCATGACTTGAGGGTGTCCCACCGAGCCCGGGGGGCTCTGGGACGCGAATAAGATAAAGGTCGTCGCACGCGTTGTTCGGGACGGCAAAGTTATC
Source organism: Candidatus Methylomirabilota bacterium (assembly GCA_027293415.1). Classification (NCBI taxonomy): domain Bacteria; phylum Methylomirabilota (SeqCode); species Candidatus Methylomirabilota bacterium. Next base: position 8,798 of record JAPUFX010000206.1, on the reverse strand, counting down.
GACGACGTTCCGCTCCGTTATGCCGGCGAGAAAAGCACGTTTACTGGGCGAGTGCTCCTCTCGACGGAAGGGCCGATTGAGCTGGAGGTACTGGCCATGGATCCGGCCAACGCCAACTTCGGCATGATCCGAAGGACTGTGACAGTCAACCCATGAGCTGAAGGCAGAGGTGGCCACAGGCGTCGGGGGCATCCCCGGCGCTCGGGTCAGGGTGAGGGTCAGGGCGAGGGTCAGAGAGGGCGAGGGTCAGGTCTTGACTTTGCACTTTGGTGCTACTTCCGCAACATAATGACACTCCCGAGGTCTTAATCGGAACGAGGTTGGGGTCTAAGCTTTACATTTGCCACTCGTGATGAGGCCAAAATCTTTTGCTTGTTTGGGTTACGTATAATAGGGTATTCTTAAGGTGAAGAATTTTTAATATTTGGGGAAGAGGCACCGGTTCCAAGGACCGGCTCTCCGGAATTTGGGGGCCGGTTTTTTGTTTTCAGGGCACCGAGGTTGGGTGTTAGAATCCAAACGTGGAAAGTGCGCTATGGAATTGAAGGCAAATTAATCAGGCAGTGTTAAGTTATGGAAAAAGTAGACTTCCCCGATCTCCTCGACCGCCTCAGGCAGATCGACTGCACCGATCTTGCCCGGGCCGCGAAGAACCTGGAAGCCCTGGGCCAGCATCCCCTGCACCGACAGGCGTTTGCCCGCCTCCTGCCTACCCTCTTGGAGACGCTTGCCAATATTCCCGATCCCGATATGGCGCTCAACAACTTGGAGCGGTTCTTCGGGGAAGTGATCGATCGAGGTTTTCTCCTCGGCCTTCTCCAAGAGTCTCGGAAGAGCCTGGATCTCTTGCTGACCGTCTTTGGCAGCTCCCAATACCTTTCTGATGTGCTGCTCCGCTATCCACAGCTCTTCGAATGGCTCCTCGAACCAGGGGTCCTCCGTTTGCCCGGGCAAAAGGCGGACCTCGCCCGAGAACTTGCCTCGATGACCGAACGGCTTCCAAACGTGGAGCGGAAGTGGGATGCCCTTCGGCGGTTCAAGGTGCGGGAGATTCTCCGCATTGCCCTCCAGGACCTCCTGGGCAATCAGGATCTCGCCGGGATCACCCAGGAACTGTCCCGTCTAGCGGAGGTGACCCTTCAGCGGGCCTACGAAATCTGCCACAAGGAACTGACCAGACGATTCGGGAGACCCCAGGTTCTCGGGCCTGCGGACCGAGCGCAGGATTGCGCGTTCTGTATCCTGGGGATGGGGAAACTCGGCGGGGAAGAGCTCAACTACAGCTCTGACATCGACATCCTTTTCGTGTACGAGGCCGAAGGAGAGACAACCGGTGTGCCGGGCCGGGCCAACACGGGAGAGGGCAGGGTCTCCAACCATGAATATTTCGCCAAGCTGGCCGAGATGATTGTGAAGGCCATTGGGACGGTCACCCGCGACGGCTCCGTCTTTCGCGTCGATACCCGTCTCCGTCCCGGCGGGCGCCAAGGAGATCTATGTCTCTCCCTGCAGGGTTACGAAACCTATTATGAATCGTGGGGGCAGACCTGGGAGCGGCAGGCACTGATCAAAGCGCGCCCTGTGGCGGGAGATGAGGGGCTGGGCCGGAGGTTTCTTCAGATGGTTACCCCCTTCATTTACCGGAGGTACCTAGACCAAACGGCGGTTCAGGAGGTCCAGGCCATGAAGGCGCGGATCGAGCAAAGCCTTCGACAGGACCGGAAACTCTACCGGGATGTGAAGCGGGGCTTTGGAGGTATCCGGGAGATCGAGTTCGTCGTTCAGGTCTTCCAGCTCCTCCATGGGGGGAGAGATCCCTGGATCCGGGAGGCCCACACCCTCAAGACCCTGCACCGGCTGGCGGAGCGGCGCTATCTCTCGGGTGAGGATTGCACAGCCCTGGTGAAAGCGTATGTGTTTCTCCGGACGGTCGAACACCGGCTCCAGATCCTGCACCATCGTCAGACTCATACCCTGCCGGAGGATCAGCGACAGCTCTTTCATCTGGCCCGCCGCTCGGGGTACCATAGCCGGATCTCGGCCGAGCCGGTTGAAGACTTCCTGAGAGACTACCAGACGCACACGCATGCCGTTCGCCGCGTTTACGACGCCCTCTTGAGTCAGCGGGAGGCCCCACCGGCCGCAGTCGAACGGGACGAAATCGCCCTCTTTTTCGAAGGCGCTGTGCCCGCGAGGGAAATTCGGGAGCGCCTGCAAGAGGTCGGCTTTGAGGATCTCGAGCGGGCCTATCGAAATTTTCAGCTTTTGCGGGACGGACCCCCCTTTGCCCATTACAGCAAGGCTGGACGGTGGGCATTGGCTCACGTGGCACCTCATCTGATGAAGGCACTGCGAGATGCCCCCGATCCCGACATGGCGCTGAATCACTTTGAGCGCTTGGTGGCAGCGATGGGTGCCCAGGGGGTGTTTCTGTCCATTCTGGCAGAGAAACCCGAGGCCTTGAGCATCCTTTTCCGGCTCTTCGGGGTGAGCGACTTTCTCGCCCGCACGCTGATTCAGCATCCCGAAATCATCGATCTCTTCTTGGACCCGGCCAGCCTGATTCATCGGAGGTCTCGTGGCGAACTCTTTGAGGATCTTCGGGAGGCCTTGTGGGCACCGCCGCCGGGAAGCGGGAAATTGGATGCCCTCCGGCGGTTCAAGAAGGTGGAAGAACTCCGCATCGGAGCCTGGGACGTGATGGGGGAGGCGGACCTCACCGACACCCAGGCAGAACTCACCCTGTTGGCAGAGGTCTGTCTCACCGGAGCCTTAGAGCTGGCGTGGGAAGAGGTAGGGCCCCGTTACCATATGGTGGAGCCAACAGGGTTCGCCATTCTTGGGCTGGGGAAGCTGGGAGGAGCTGAGATGAACTATAGCTCCGATTTGGATCTCGCGTTTGCGTACGATGACCGGATCAGGTGGACTGAACCCTCCACGAGCGCCATCGAATTCTTCAGCAAGCTGGCAGATCGGGTGACCAAAAATCTTACGGTAATCACCAGGGAGGGTTCAACGTACCGGGTGGACAGCCGCCTCCGCCCCGGAGGGAGTAAAGGACCGCTCGCGCAGTCGGTCGCAGCATTCCGGGACCATTTCGAACGGTTGGCCGAGAGCTGGGAGCGACAGGCCTACATCAAGGCCAGAGTAGTGGCCGGAGATGAGGGGCTCAAAGAGACTCTCCTGGGTCTCATACAGGCGTTCGTCTACGAGCAGTCGGTGCCTCCCGATCTTGGCCAGCGGATCGATGCCATGCGCCACCGGATGGAGGAGGAACGCGTCAAGCGGGGCACGGGGCTCCACCTCAAGCTCGGTTCGGGGGGGATGGTCGAGGTGGAGTTCATCGTGCAGTATCTGCAACTGCTTCATGGTAAAGATCGAATCGCCCTGCGAGAGCCGAATACCCTCAAGGTCCTCAATGCCCTTCAGTCGGAGGGGTTGATTTCTGCCGAGGAGTACCAGAGCTTGCACGACTCCTACCGGTTCCTTCGGATGGCGGAGAACCGACTACGGATCGTGGCCGATCTCTCAGTCAACACCCTCCCCAAGACCCCTGCCAAGCTGCAGAAGCTGGCCCGACGGTTAGGGTATGCACCGAATGGCGATATTCCACCTGGCGAGCGGTTTCTTCAAGATTATGCAGCCCACACCTCTCGGGTTCGCGCGATTTACGAACAGGTCTTCAGGAGGACCGATGACCGATGACCGACGACCGGGTTCATAGGGTTCCTTGGGTTTATTGAGTTTCTTGGGTTGGTTTCTCCGCATGCTAGCTTTCTGGCCTTCTAGCCTTTTAGCTTCCGGGGGGCCGGCATCATAGCTCTAGAAACCCTATGAACCCAACAAACCCGACAAACCCAAAAGCCAAGATGGGAGGAAGACATCATGTTCAATTATGAAGGGATCGAGATTGCTTGGCTCGGACATGACAGCTTTCGAATCAAGAAGGACACAGTTATCTACATTGACCCCTACCAGCTTTCCGGATCGCCACCGAAGGCCGACCTGGTCCTGATCACTCACGACCACTTTGACCACCTGAGTGAGGCCGATGTGAAAAAAGTCATCAGTCCCGAGAGCGTCGTGGTCGCCCCACCGCCGTGTCAGGGACAGCTCAAGGAACTTTCCGTCAAGGAGGTCCGCAGTATTCAGGGGGGGCAGAAGACACAGGTAGGCGGAGTTGAGGTCGAAGCGATCCCGGCGCACAACGTGAATAAGTTTCGCACGCCCGGCAACCCGTTTCACCCAAAGGGGACGGGCGTGGGGTACATTCTCACCATCGAGGGGAAACGGGTCTACCATGCGGGGGATACGGATCAGATTCCGGAGATGGCCGCAGCCAAAGGAGTTGACGTGGCGCTGTTGCCCGTCAGCGGGACCTACGTTATGACCGCTCAGGAGGCGGTGGAGGCGGCCAAGGTGATCCAGCCCAAGGTTGCCATCCCCATGCACTTTGGCGCCATTGTCGGCTCGCGGGCGGACGCCGAGGCCTTCCAGCAAGGCGCCCCTTGCCTCGTCGAAATTCTGGAAAAGGAGAGTTGAGGCCGTCGAGGACACTTCTGTCTTGGAGGATAGGAATGACGGATGCCCGTCCGGCAATGCCCGAGTACTTCATGGAAATCGCCATGAAAGTCCGGAAGCGAGCGGATTGTCTCGGCAACAAGGTGGGAGCGGTCCTGGTCCGAGAAGATCGAGTGATCTCGACGGGGTACAACGGGACGCCAGAAAACGTCAAGAACTGTACGGCAGGCGGATGCGAAAGATGCTCGCGCCGAAACGAGTTTGGCTCGGGAAAGGGCTATGATCTTTGTATCTGCGTTCACGCAGAGCAGAATGCAATACTCTCGGCGGCGCGCCTTGGGATTTCGGTCAAAGACGCCGCTTTTTATACGACGCTCAAGCCGTGCTTCAACTGCCTCAAAGAAATGGTGCAGGCGAAGATCAGTGCAGTGTATTACCTGCACGACTGGCAGGCTCCTGATGCAGATTTTCAAAGACAGTATGACGTTCTCGAGGGCAGAATTCCCGGGGGCGTAAAACATCTTCCTTTAGAGGATCCCGAAAAGGCGTGGGCGGTCTCAAAGTAGGAGATCGCTTTTAAGACGGATTAGCAAAGAGAAGCGGGATCAAACGTGGGTCCTAAGACGAGGCGGTCAGGCGTCGCGCCAACATGAAGAAGCCGGTGTGAGCGACCATGCGATGTTCTGGCCGGACGCTCGGTCCCTGAACCCGCCAAGGACGGTGGACCACCTCGAAGACTTCCTGAAACCTGAGGCGTGGCTCTTGCTCGATGGCGGTGGCCATGGCTTGCAGTTGGGGAACCGTCGGAAAGAAAGCGAGAAGAAGACCGCCAGGCCTGAGGACCTCGGCCGCATGGGTGACCGCCCGCCATCCCTCGGGTAGGTCTAATACCACGCGATCTACTGATGCCTCCTCGATCCCTTCATAGATATCCTTCAGCTTGGAGACCCAATGCGGGACCTTCCCGAGGAAGGCCTCGACGTTGGCCCTGGCTTGCCGTAGGAAGTCTTCCCGGACCTCATAGGTGATGACCTGCCCCTTTTCCCCGACTGCCTGGAGCAGGGCGATGGTTAACGCCCCTGAGCCACCTCCCCCCTCGACCACGGTAGCGCCGGGAAAGAGGTCCCCCCAGACCAAGACGGTCGCGACATCCTTCGGGTAAAGGACTTGAGCCCCGCGCTTCATCTTGAGGGAATACTCGGCAAAGGTTGGGCGGAAGGCGATGAAGGTCGCGCCCCCTGAAGAACGCAGAGCAACCCCCTCCTCGCGTCCGATGATCTCGCTGTGGGGGATGGTCCCGAGGTGGGTCGAGAATTTGTCGTGCGGCCGAAGGGTGATCAGGTACTTGCGCTCCTTGGGATCAATCAGGAGGATCTTCTCACCTGGTTCGAAGGATCCAGTCCGCATCTTCTGCCTCGTTCGGGGGCCACTATCTGGCTCCGTCGCCCAGGGCGTCCCGGATCAGGGCAAGCTCATCCCGGACAAGTCGCGGGAGGAGAAACTCCTGCCGGACCCTCTCCCGCCCGGCCCGGCCAAAGGCTGCCCGAACTTTGGGTTGGGTAATAAGGGTGAAGACCTTTTCGGCGCACTCCTCCACGCTTTCGACCAGGAAGTTTCGAAAATCCGGGGGAAACTGCATGGGGATTCCCCCCGCTTTTCCAGCCACGACCGCTTTTCCCTTCCAGAACGCCTCCGAGATCACGAGGCCAAAGCCCTCCTTCAAGGACTTCTGAATCACGAGGTCGGCTCCCCGTTGAAAGGCGTTCACCTCCATGTTGCCCACACCGGTCAGGTTCGTAAAGACGTAGAGATCAGGATCATTGACCGCCTCTTCATTTATCATCTCAAGGAGCACCCACCCCTCCGGATCGTCCCTCGCCATGGCCCCGATCAGGGCCAACTGGACATCCGGCATCCGCTCCTTGACGAGACGATAGACCCGGATCACCCCCAGGGGATCCTTCCACGGGTCGAATCGGGAGACCTGAAGGAGTATGGGGCGGTGCAGGTCGAGGCCGGAGTCGGCCAGGACCCGCCGACAGATCTCTAGGGGCAGTTCCATGTTCTTGGTGCTCAGGGGATCAATGACCGGGGCGATGAAGGCCACGCGGTCAATCTGGAGATCCGGCGGCAAGAAATCCGGCATGGTAAAGACCACCACATCGTAGTCCTCGATAAAGGGGCGGAGAAAGGACCAGACCTCGGGGTTAGGTTCTGAGCTGTCGATGTGACAGCGCCAGATCCACACGGCTTTCGGGGCCTCCACAAAGTGGCGTATGGCTGCAGGCTGGGGGTCGTGGATAATGTAGACATCATAGTCTGCCTCTAGGAGACTGGCGCTTTCCTGATTGTGCTCGAGGTACGTCTGCTGCACGGCTTCAGTGAGAGGAAACGCCCCCCCTTGCAAGGCATTGTGGAATCCTTTGGTGATCTGAAAGAACGCGGGGTCGCCATGAATCAATCGCCAGTCGGTCGAGAGGCCAAGGGCCTGCAGGAGCGGGATGTGGCGTGCCAAGAGTTCCGCTACCCCGCCGCCTTCCGCCGTGCTGTTGATGTGGCAGATGCGGACCCCGTTGAGCTCAGCGGCCAGCCCGTTGATTTCGTCGATCAAGGCGTCCCCTACGAGGGGTCGGTAGTTCTCCAAGTTGGTGGACTGAGCACAACAGTGTCGACCGATGGCCACCTTTGGTAGCATCCGTTATCCTCCTTCATTCCAGCGCCCTGTACCTGGCCCTTTCTTTCCTCGACGATCATACACCGTAGCACAGTTTCCGGAATCTGGAAAACCCGGAAACGAGGCGAGGGTGTCGTCGGCGGAAGGGAGAGCAGGCATAGGCGGGAAATGGAAATCCAGGTGTGAGCAGGTTCAAAGATTCCGCCGTGATGCCGTGCGACGGGCCTGGTCCATCATCCGGCAAAAAGCGCAGACCTCAGTGGTAGTGGCTTGGCCGCACACCTCACACTCCCTGAGGTCCGCTCCGTTGACATCGGCGGCGAAGGCCGAACGACCCTTCTTCAAAAAGCCAAAGTAGAAGCTCTGCTTCACACCCGGAGAGGCGTGCTCGAGCTGGTTCAAGATGTCCTTGTACAGCAGCGAGGTCGCCCCGTCCGCACTGGGGCACTCATCTTCGTGGTAGTCGATCCCTCGGAGCAGGGTGTAGGCGAGGGTCTCCCGCTCGGTGAGGCGAATCAGGGGCTTGCACGTCTTCACCAACTTTGGATGGGTGGCCTCCCGGGATGGTTCCATCCTGGCGAGCTGCTCTGTCTGCCAGTGAAACAGGTTCCCAAACAGGGTGGAGGCAACGTCATCCAGATTGTGTCCGGTCGCTAGTACGCTAAAGCCCCCCCAAGGGCGGTCCGGTTCATCAGATAGCGCTTGCTGAGGCCACAGGCCGAGCACGGAACGCGAGGAGTATTGAGCGCCAAATCCGGGAGCGTGAAGTCGTATTCTTCATTAAGGTCGGTGACAATCAGAGGAAACCCCTGCTGCTGGGCATAGGCCTCGACCTTTTCCCGTGCGACGGGTGAGTAATCTCCAATCCCGAGGACGATGTGGAAACCGGTGGTTTGATAGCCCAGGCGGCGAAGGACCTCCCACAGGGTGAGGCTATCCTTCCCCCCAGAGACCGCCACCAGGATCCGGTCCTCTTTGGAGAGCATCTTCTCGCTCTCGATGGTCTTTTGGACCTGGCGCTCCACGTGGGTGAGGAAACACCCTTTACAGAAGGCCGTGTTGTGGGCCCTGATCTCGGTCACCGCTTTTTCGGTGCAGATTCTACACTTCACTGGTCGACCCTCCCGAGATGGCCGGGACCACCTCGACGGTCTCCTCATCCTTGATAAGCTCATCCGGGGTGAGCAGGTCCTCCCCCCGGACGACCAGAACCGTCTCCGGGTTGATCTGGAGCTCCTGGAGCAGATCCCGGACCCGACGGCTTCCCGGCATATCTACATCTCGACGGGGGCGGCGGATGATGACTTTCATGTGAACGCTCCTCCCCGTTCAGGGTAGCCGCCACTCTACCAAGGATCGGCCACACTTTCAACTCCACCCCGGGCAATCCTCTGCCGCGTAGGGACTTTGTAAAGGGTTCAGAAACCGGCGCTATGCAGTGCCTGCAGCATCTCCTCAACGGTTATCCTTCCCTTGCGATAGGTAATCCTTGCGAGGTGCCTTTCCAGGTCGACCCTGGCCTCTTCCACTCCGCGAAGTCCCTTCAGGACGTTGGCCACCTGTAGAGCCTCCGCTTCGGATTTCATGTGGGCGATATGGATCG
>JAPUFX010000205.1 GCA_027293415.1 Candidatus Methylomirabilota bacterium | reverse complement strand
GGTTTGAAGGCCCTCGGATGGAATGTAACCAAGCCGCAGGCGAGCTTCTACGTCTGGATTCCGGTCCTTCCCGGGTATGACTCAACCGAGCTGGTCAAGCGGCTGCTCCAGGAGACGGGGATCGTCACTACGCCGGGAGTGGGTTTCGGGCCCCATGGCGAAGGGTTTATCCGGGCAGCCCTTACCGTTCCGGTGGAACGGATCCGGGAAGCGGTGCAGCGCATCGGCAAGCTAAAGTGGTGAGTGGTGGCTGGTGATTGGTGGTTAAAACGCTAGCAGGCTAGGCTCTCAGGAATTTCGGATTTCGAATTGCGGACTTCGAGTCGTGAGCGGTTCGGCCGAGCTCACCGTCGAGCCCCTCAGTCGAACGATTTCGAATTTGGGACTGAAAGCCGGCTGCAAACGCGCAAAATCCGAATTCCCCAATCACACATTCGAAATATCCCCGCGGACAGCTGATAGCTGACTGCTGACAGCTAACGTCGGAGGCGCGAGGGGTGATCCGGGCCTATCTCGGTCTCGGTGCAAACCTGGGGGATCGGCGGGAAACATTGGAGTACGCCATCTCACTGCTCTCGCAGCGTCCGGGGATCCGACTCCTCCGAATTTCCTCTCTCTATGAGACGGAGCCGGTGGACGTGGCGGGGGGGTGGTTTTTCAATGGTGTGGTGGAGGCGGAGACCTCTCTCGCCCCCCAGCAGCTTTTGGAGACCCTCTTACAGGTGGAGGAGGCCTGTGGGCGCCCGCAGACCCGGGGGCGGGGGGAGGAACGGGTCGTGGACATCGATCTTCTCCTGTACGGCTCCCAAATCATCGCAGAGCCGAACCTCCAAGTCCCTCACCCACGGATGCATCTCCGGCGCTTTGTCCTGGTCCCGCTGGCCGAGCTCGATCCCGATCTGCTGCATCCGGGGCTCGAAATCCGTGTGGGTGACCTGCTGTCGCAGCTGCCTCCTGCGCCCGAGGTGCGAGTCGTGGCCGGGGACTGGCTTACCGTGCCGGTCCGTGAGAGTGGTGCCCCATGACCGCCGAGTACGAGCCGCAGTACGTCGTGGTAGAGGGACCGATCGGGGTCGGCAAGACCTCGCTGGCCAAGCTTCTCGCCCAGCGCCTGCAGGCGCGAGCGGTCCTGGAGGCGGTTGAGGAGAACCCATTTTTGAAGGATTTTTATCGGGATATGCGGCGGTATGCGTTTCAGGCCCAGCTTTATTTCCTCCTGACCCGCTACCGCCAGCAGCAGGAGCTCCTCCAGTCCGACCTGTTCCGGCAACGCTTGATGAGTGACTATCTCTTTCGGAGGGATCGGATTTTCGCCTATCTGACGTTAGATGATCACGAGCTCGCGCTCTACGAAAAGATCCACGCCCTCTTGGAAGCCCGGGTCCCAAAGCCCGATTTCGTAATTTACTTGCAAGCCGACGTGGAGGCATTGTATAAGAGGATCACCACCAGGGGGCGGGGATACGAACGGGATATTCCCCGGAGCTACCTGGAAGACGTGGCCGAGGCGTACAACCATTTTTTCTTTCATTACAGCGAGACGCCTCTCTTGGTGGTCAACACGACGGAGATTGACTTTGTCAAAAGAAAGGAGGACCTCGACGATCTCGTTAAGCAGATTCAGTCGATGAAGCGGGGGACACAGTACTACGTCCCGCTTGGATCCTAAGCGGACCGAGACGGGTAGGACAGGACACCTCGAGAGCCGGCAGAGAAGCCACCCTGAACGGGAACCGTCGGGAGTGGCAAGTTTACTGACGGCGTCGGATCAGCGCAAACAACCGAGGACCTCCCGGCACGGCCGGGAGGCCTTTTTATTTGGCATTCAGCCATTAGCAGTCAGACTGGGTTGTTCTAGTAGGCTGACAGCTGACGGCTCGTAAGAAAGGAGGGATCGATCGTGACGGTGAAGCGGGTAACGACGGTCACCTTACAGGAGATGAAGGGCCGCGGTGAAAAGATTACCATGCTCACGGCCTATGACTACCCCATCGGCCGGTTCCTCGATGAGGTGGGAATCGAGGTGGTCTTGGTGGGGGACTCGTTAGCCATGGTAGGGCTCGGGTATGAGACCACATTGCCGGTCACCATGGAGGAAATGCTTCATCACGTTCGAGCCGTTGGCCGAGGGGTCAGGCGGGCCCTCCTCGTGGCTGATATGCCCTTTGGGTCGTACCAAGCCAGTGTGGAAGAGGGGATCAGGAACGCCGGTCGATTTCTCAAGGAGGCAGGCGCACAAGCGGTCAAACTGGAGGGGGGAGGCGAGGTAGCAGACCTCACGCGGCGTCTGGTGGGCGTCGGCATCCCGGTGATGGGCCACCTAGGACTCACACCGCAGATGGTCCACCAGTTCGGGGGCTTCAAAGTTCAGGCCCGGACTGCAACGGCTGCCGAACATGTCTTGGATGAGGCCCTGCTCCTCGAGGAAGCGGGGATCTTTGCCCTCGTCCTCGAGAGCATTCCCTGGCAGGTAGCGGAGGTGATCACCAAAGAGCTGCGGATCCCCACCATCGGCATTGGCGCAGGGTCCTGCTGCGATGGTCAGGTATTGGTGACCAATGACCTCTTGGGTCTCTTCGACGACTTCACCCCCAGGTTCGTAAAGCATTACGCCGGGTTGAAGGAAACGATCACGGGTGCCTTTACGCAGTACCGCCAGGAAGTCAAGGACGGACAGTTTCCCGGCCCCAAACATGCGTTTAGTCTGGATGAGGCTGAAAGCCGCAGGTGGGAACAGCATCTGGCCCGCCGGCATCAACAGATTAAAACCATCGGCAGGGGATGAGTTGCTCCGATGGAGATCATCCGCGATCCGCGACAAATGCAGGAGAGGGTGACAGAGCTTCGCCGGCAGGGGGCGAGAATCGGATTCGTCCCCACTATGGGCTACCTCCACGAAGGTCACCTCACCCTCTTCCGGACGGCGCGCCGGGAGAACCCCATCCTCGCGGTGAGCATCTTTGTCAACCCAACCCAGTTTGATCGACAAGAAGATTTGGAGACATATCCGGTCGATCTCGAAGGGGATCGTGCCAAGGCGGAGGCGGAAGGGGTTGATCTCGTCTTTATCCCTGAGCAGAAGAGCATATACCCGCAAGGATATGGCACCTTTGTCGAGGTGGAGGGGCTCACGCGTCGGTGGGAGGGGGAGTATCGCCCTGGCCATTTCCGGGGGGTGGCGACGGTGGTAGCGAAACTATTCGTTATTGTAAAGCCTCACCGAGCCTACTTTGGGCAGAAGGATTACCAACAAGCCCGTATCGTTTGGCGCTTGGCCCGGGACCTCGACATGGACATCGAGGTTGTCGTGCTGCCCACCGTCCGCGAACCCGATGGGCTCGCCTTGAGCTCTCGCAACGTGAACCTAACTCCTGAGGAGCGGCGGCAGGCCCCGAGGCTCTACCGGGCCCTGTGCTGGGGTGCGGATCAGGTAAAGGCAGGCGAAGAGGATACGGGAGCCTTGGTGGAAGGGATGCGGCGAATGATCCAAGAGGGAACTTCCGCCACCATCGATTACGTCGCCCTCTGCGATCCCGACACGCTCGAGCCCCTCGAGAAGGTTAACGGCCCGGCTGTGGCGCTACTGGCGGTCCGCTTCTCAAGGGCGCGTCTGATCGACAATCTTGTCATCGGTAATCACTAGAGAGGAGGTCAAAGTGCATCGGATCATGTTGGTTTCAAAGATCCATCGGGCGGTAACGCAAGAGGTGAATCTCCAATACGAGGGAAGCATCGCCATCGATGAGGAAATCCTCGCTGCTGCCGACGTCTTTCCCTATCAGCAGGTCCAAGTGTATAACCTCAATACCGGCGCGCGCTTTGAGACCTACGCGATTGCCGGTGAGGCCGGCTCGGGGAAGGTGGCCGTCAATGGGGCAGCATCGCGGCTGGTACATCCTGGCGATCTTTTGATCATCGCCGCCTATGGCCTCATTGAGGAAGCTCGAGCGGCAGAGCATAAACCTAAGATCGTGCTCCTGGGCGAGCAGAACCGAATCGCCGCGACGCTGTGATGAGGAACTTCACTGGTCTGCCTCATTGGTCAGGGGAGTATCAGTCCGACCGCCCCGTTCAATTCGCCTCGTTCTTGCTATTGGGACTCTAAGGCGGGGGAGTTCCCAGCCCCCTTCGGGCATTTCTCCTAACCCCCCATATATCGGTCCTGCTTTTCCCCCTTTCCCCAACATCAAGGGCTCAACCCAGGACAACCAGAAAATGTCAGGAAAGGCACGATTTTTCTTGACAAGGTGGCGTGGGGTGGGTAAGGTGTGCGCCTAAATGGGATAGAGTGGGATGAAGTGGTACAGAAATTGCTTTGTGTGGGGGCACTATGCGGTTCATAGGGCGGTTCCCACATACAATCGATGAAAAAGGTCGACTGAGCATTCCCTCCAGGTTCCGCCAAACCTTACAGAATCGGGGACAGAATATCCTCGTCCTGACCGACTTTGACTCCTGCATCACCGCTTACCCTCTCGACGTCTGGGCCCACTTTGAAGCAAAGATCCAGGCCCAGAGTAACTTCGAAAAAGACATCCGGGCGTTCCTGCGCCTTTTCTACTCCGCCGCAAGTGAGTGCCCGGTCGATGGGCAGGGGCGTATCCTCGTCCCTCCCCAGCATCGGGAGAAGGCAGGTCTGGGCCGGGAGGTGATGATCGTGGGCACCCTCAATCGGATAGAGATCTGGGATAGGGAGCGGTGGGAACACTTCCTCACCACCTCCCCGGTGACCTTTGAGGACATTGCCGCCAGGTTGGCTCAGTTAGGTATCTGACCGAGGAGGAGAGGATGTTTGTGGTGCGTACCACTTCTTTGAACACTATCCGGATGAGCGGCGGGCCCGACAGCCCTGTCTGCTGAAACGGTTGGCCGTGGCGGGGTGACAATCGGACATATCCCGGTGCTGGTCCAGGAGGTGCTGGCCAGCCTACAACCGAAGTCGGAGGGAGTGTATTTGGACTGCACCGTGGGAGGCGGGGGTCACGCCGCAGCGATTCTCGAGGCGGCAGGCCCGCCGTCTCGGCTCGTGGGGATCGATCGGGATCCCGAGGCAATCGCAGTTGCCAGGGATCGACTGAGGCATTTTGGCGACCGCGTGAGGTTGATTCGGGGCGATTATCGGGAACTCCCTTTCCTGGTCTCTGACCTTTACCCAAAAGGCGTTGATGGGATCGTGTATGACCTGGGCGTCTCGTCGCTGCAGTTTGACGATCCCAGTCGGGGGTTCAGCTTCCAGTTCGAGGGTCCCCTCGATATGCGCATCGACCGGCAAAGCGGTGGGCCCACGGCCCGGGAGTTGCTCCATGAACTTCCGGAGAAGGATTTGGCCCGGATCATCCGGGAGTACGGAGAAGAGCGGTGGGCCCGTCAGATCGGGCGTCACATTGTGAGGGCGCGCAAGGGGCAGTCCCTGGAGACCACGCGGGATCTGGCCGAGATTGTGGCGCGGGCCATTCCAAGGCGGTTCTGGCCCCGTCGGATTCATCCGGCCACCCGCACCTTTCAGGCACTCAGGATCGCTGTCAATCAAGAGTTGGAGGGGCTTGAGGCAGCGTTAGAAACGGCGGTAGGCTCCCTGAAACCTGGTGGCCGGATTTGCGTGCTTGCCTTTCACTCGCTGGAGGATCGGGTGGCCAAGCAAGTATTCCGCCGACTGGCGGCGCCGGGGGCGGTCCCCGCTGTCAACATCCTCACGCGGCGGCCAGTCACGCCGTCAGCCGAGGAAACGGCACGGAATCCGCGCGCTCGGAGTGCCAAGCTTCGGGCGGCGGAGCGGCGGGGGGCGGGGGATGGCCACTAGGGTCCGGTCACGATCGACGCAGCAGGAACTTCCCTTTGGAGTACGTGCTCGACGGGGGAAGCACAAGCTGGCCCGTGAGATGAAACCGATGCTCCTCGTCGGTGCGATTCTCTTGCTCGGCCTCCTCATCTACGTGTGGCAGCATGTCCAAGTGGTGCGCTTCGGCTACCAGGTAGAGCAACTGCGGGCAGCGCGGGCCACCCTGATCCAGGAAGGAAAGGCACTCAGTGTGGAGCTCGGGCGACTCCGCTCCCTGAAGCGGGTCGAAGAGATCGCCCGAGGCAAGCTGGGCATGGTCAATCCGGTTCCAGGGCAGATTGTCTTCATGGAGGAACCGCCGTGACGCCTTACTTCGAGAAACCGCCCCGGATAAGAATCGCGATTCCGGCTCTAGGGCTTGCCGCGTTTCTGGGCTTCGTCGGCGTGCGGCTCTATCTCATCCAGATCGTCCGGCATCACGATCTCGGAACGCGGGCCAACGCGCAGTATGAACGCCGCATCCCGGTGGCCTCGAAGCGGGGGACCATCTATGATCGCCGCGGGCGGGCGGTGGCGATCAGCCTCGATGCCGCGTCGGTCTTTGCGCACCCCCAATTAGTCCAGGACCCAATCGCTACCGCTTCCCGGTTGGCCCGAGTGCTCAATCTTCCAGCCCGGAAAATTCAGAAAAAGCTTCGGAGTGATCGCCCCTTCATCTGGATTCAACGCAAAGTCGATCTGTCGCGGGCCGAGGCTGTCAGGAACTTGGCCCTCCCAGGAGTTGGCCTTATTCCCGAGGGGAAACGGTATTATCCTAGAAGAAACCTGGCTGCGCACGTCATCGGCTTTGCGGGGCTCGATGACAAGGGACTCGAAGGGGTGGAACTCAAATATGACCACCTCTTGACAGGCGGGGTGCGGTTCTTGAGCGGCCGGGTCGATGCCCTCGGACGGGTCGTTTTTCGAGAAGCCGAGGACACCCCTGCAGCCTCGGACCTCTTTCTGACCATCGATGAGGCGATCCAGTATGTGGCGGAGCGGGAGCTCGATGTAGCGATCCGGCGTTCCGGGGCAAAGTCAGGAACGGTCATCGTGGTGGATCCTGCAACGGGGGAAATTCTCGCTCTGGCCAACGTTCCCTCCTATAACCTGAACAAATATGGGAGCTCCCCCCCCGCCTTCCGTCGGAATCGAGCCCTCACCGATCCCTACGAGCCCGGATCTGCCTTCAAACTGATCCTCGCCGCTGCCGCCTTGGAGGAGGGACTGGTGAGGCCAGGGGATCTCTTTCACGGTGAAGACGGCTTCATCGAGGTGGCGGGGGTGAAAATTCGAGATCATGAGAAATACGGTCGCATGACCTTCCGTGATGTCGTGGCCTTCTCCAGCAATGTGGGAGCCGTCAAGGTAGGAATGAAGGTAGGCAAGGATCTCTTCTACTCCTACATCACAAGTTTTGGCTTTGGCCTGCCGACCGGGGTGGATCTGCCCGGCGAGAGCCCTGGTCTGATCCGCCGACCACAGCAGTGGTCCCGGCTCTCTATCGGCGCTCTCTCCATTGGCCACGAGATCTCCGCGACGCCAATCCAGCTCATCACGGCCGTCGCGGCTGTTGCCAATGGCGGCCACCTGGTGCGCCCTCACGTGGTCAAGGCCGTGCGGAACCCAGATGGTCGTGTCAAGGAGATAAGGCCGTTCCTGGTCCGACGCGTGATATCGCCGGGGACGGCTCGAACGCTCGCTTCGATGCTCACCGAGGTGGTGCAGCGGGGAACGGGACAAGCGGCAGCGATCCCCGGCACGCTAGTAGCAGGCAAGACCGGGACGGCCCAAAAATTTGACCAGAACACCGGCCGCTATTCCCACACCAAAGTGGTGGCTTCCTTCGTCGGCTTCCTCCCCGCGGAGGATCCCCGACTGGCCATCCTCGTTTTGATTGATGAACCGCAACGCTTCACCTGGGGGGGGAGCGTCGCGGCTCCGGCGTTTCGGGAAATCGCACGGGAGATATTGAACTATCTCGAGATCTCCCCTCTCCACGCCCGGGTCGATCGCGTCGCCCGGAGGCCTTATGAAACCCCTGGGACAGCTAATTGATGGGTTTCCATATATCCTTCTCCAGGGAAGCCTGGACCAGGAAATCGCCGCGGTCGAGTACGATTCCCGGCGAGTGGAACCCAAGAGCCTTTTTGTCAGTATTCGGGGCCAGCGACACGATGGGCATCACTTCGTGCCCGACGCGGTCCGCCGAGGGGCCGTTGCCTTCATTGTCGAGCGCGATATTCGAAGCGGTACCGGGGAACCGGTCCCCGGGACCATCGTTCAAGTCGCAGAATCTCGACGCGCCCTGGCCCACCTGGCCACTCGTTTTTACGATATGCCGTCTCGTGAGCTCTCTCTCGTAGGGATTACCGGGACCAACGGCAAGACCACGGTGAGCTACCTTTGCGAGGCGGTGCTCGAAGCCGGCGGCCGACGGGCAGGAGTGATCGGGACGGTCGAGTACCGGTGCGGGGGAACCGTTCGGGAAGCGGATCGGACCACCCCGGAGGCCTCGGATCTGCAAGCGCTGCTCCGGTGGATCCGTGGGCAGGGAGGGGATGTCGCCGTGATGGAAGTCTCCTCACACTCCCTCGCCATGCATCGGGTAGAGGGATGCACCTTTGACGTCACCGTCTTCACAAACCTGACGCAGGATCACCTCGATTTCCACGGGACAATGGAGGACTATTTCGAGGCGAAGGCTCGGCTCTTCACGATGTTCCGAAAAAGGGGAGGGACAGCGGTCATCAACCTGGATGACCCGGGAGGCAAGAGACTCCAGGAGTTGACGGATGGGCCGGTGGTGACGTACGGATTCACTCCTGAGGCCGATGTCACTGCGGCCACTGCCACGTATGACCTCGAAGGGATCCGGGCGACCATCCGCACCCCATGGGGGGAAGACGACCTTCGCTCCCCTCTCCTCGGCCGGCACAATCTCTACAATCTCCTTGCCGCGGTGGGTGTTGGAGGTGCGCTCGGAGTCCCTGTACAGAAGGCCCTGGAGGCCCTTGCCACGGTTCGCCATATCCCCGGCCGGTTGGAGCCGGTCGCGTGTGGACAGCCCTTCGAGGTGGTGGTGGATTATGCCCACACCCCCGATGCGCTCGAGTGGGCCTTGCGGTCCCTCCGTGAGCTCCGTCCGCGTCGGCTTATCGTCCTGTTTGGCTGTGGGGGCGACCGGGACCGGAAGAAACGTCCCTTGATGGGGGAGGCGGCGGCGCGGTTGGCCGACCGGGTTTTTCTCACGTCCGACAACCCCCGGAGCGAAGTACCCGAAGCCATTATGGAAGAGATCAAGGCGGGCATCGACCGCGTTCCAGGGGCGGCAGAGAAGACCACCCTGGCCGTCGATCGGGGGGAGGCTATTGAGGCGGTGCTGAAGGAGGCCCGCCCCGGCGATGTCGTCCTCATTGCTGGCAAGGGGCACGAGAGGACACAGACCATCGGACATGAGGTGATTCCCTTCGATGACCGGGAAGTCGCCCGGCGGATTCTGCGGCAGATGGGGTACAACCAATGACGTTCAGAGTTCAGAGTTCAGGGTTCAGGGTTCACATGTAAATTCGAATTTCGAATTTCGAATTTCGAAATCCCTCGGTCATCGATCGACAAGAGCAAGAGATGCCCCAACTAGCAGTGAGAGAAATCGTGGCGGTCACGAAGGGAATCCTCGTCGCCGGCTCACCAGACCAGGGTATCGAGCGTTTCTCCACGGACAGCCGAACGTTGGAGCGTGGCGAACTGTTCATCGCCCTGAAGGGCAAGACCTTCGATGGCCAAGCCTTCGTGCCGCAAGCCCTGACGAGAGGGGCCGTGGGGTGTGTTGTTTCCTCTCCTCCCGGAATCTCTCTTTCACCGGGTTTCGTGGTGATCCAGGTGGAAGACACCCAATGGGCATTGGGGCAAATCGCGAATCTCTGGCGGAAGCAGGTTCCGGTGCGGGTCGTGGCCATTACAGGGAGTAATGGCAAGACGACCACAAAAGAGATGACGGGAGGCATCCTCCGCCAAGGGTATCGCGTCCTCGTCTCCTCAGGGAATCTGAACAATCTGGTCGGCGTGCCCTTGACCCTCTTCCGACTCCGAGAGGACCACCAGGTGGCAGTCCTTGAGCTGGCGATGAACGCGCGGGGGGAGATTCATCGCCTGGCAGAGATAGCGGAACCGGATGTGGGAGTGATCACGAACATCGGGGAGGCTCACCTCGAGTTTCTCGGTTCGGTCGAGGAGGTGGTGGAGGCAAAGGGGGAACTCCTCCCATTTCTGAGCGGGGATCGTGTGGCTGTCCTTAACCAGGATGATCCATATCTTACGCCCCTGCTCCCGAGAGCCCGGGGCCGGCTCCTCACTTTTGGCCTCGGCTCTCGGGCTGATGTCCGGGGGGAGCGGATCCGCATGAGAAGAGACGGCCGGACCCATTTCACCCTCTGTGCCGGGAGCAAAAGACAGCCGGTCCGCCTGCATGTACCCGGCCGGATGAATGTGTCTAACGCGCTGGCCGCGGCGGCTGTAGGGGTCGCGCTTGGGGTGGACCTCGATGCTATCGCCGCAGGGCTCGAGCGGGCGCCGGCGGCT
This sequence comes from Candidatus Methylomirabilota bacterium, assembly GCA_027293415.1. Taxonomy (NCBI): domain Bacteria; phylum Methylomirabilota (SeqCode); species Candidatus Methylomirabilota bacterium. The sequence goes on along the minus strand of JAPUFX010000205.1, from coordinate 11,437 downwards.
GCTATGCGGATGGACAAGATCCTCCATCCCTCAGGGGCCGTGATCATCAACGATGCCTATAACGCGAATCCGACCTCAATGTCGGCAGCCCTGGAGATCTTCTTCCACATGGCGAGGGGGGAGAAGACCATCGTGGTGCTCGGAGACATGCTGGAGTTAGGATCGGGGTCCGAGGCCGCCCACCGAAAGGTCGGAGCCTCAGTGGCCCGATTGCGACCGGCCCATTTGATCACGGTGGGAGAGAGGGCGCGGGCCTTTGGCGAGGGGGCGGCCCTCCAGGGATTTGACGCCACCAGGATCCACTGCTGCCGCGACCATGAGGAGGCCCAGGCCGTGCTGCGGGCGCAGCTCACGCAGAGGCCTTGGATCTTCCTGAAGGCGTCACGAGGAATGAAACTCGAGAAACTCCTCGAGGGACTGTGATGCTGTACCACCTCCTCTATCCGCTGGTCGATTACCATACGGTCTTCAACGTCTTCCGCTATGTCACCTTCCGGACCGCGGGCGCGATCATGACGGCCCTTCTCCTGAGCCTCGTGCTGGGTCCGTATATCATCGAGCGACTCCGGGGGCTGCAGGTGGGTCAGCAGATCCGCGAAGATGGCCCCGGGACCCACATGGCCAAGGCCGGAACGCCGACCATGGGCGGCCTCCTGATTCTTTCAGCGGTGACCGGCTCAACGCTGCTCTGGGCCAACCTCACCTACCGGTTTGTCTGGCTCACCCTGTTCGGGATGATAGCCATGGGGGCGGTGGGGTTTTGCGATGATTACTTGAAGCTGAGGCGGCAGAGCAGTAAGGGGTTAGCGCCGCGCTACAAATTTGCGTGGCAAATCGCGCTGGGACTCGGCGTGGGACTCTATCTGTATCTATCTCCAGGAGACGCACTCACCACGCGGTTGAGCATTCCCTTCGTCAAGTGGTGGGTCCCGGATCTCGGATGGATGTACGTCCCCTTGGTGATGGTGATCATCGTGGGGTGCAGTAATGCTGTCAACCTCACTGACGGATTGGATGGGCTGGCGACGGGCCCCGTGATTATGGCGTCTGGCGCGTACACCGTGTTGGCCTACGTGGCGGGACATGTTGCCATCGCCCGTTACCTGCAGGTCATCTACGTTCGGGAATCGAGCGAGCTCACCATTGTCGGAGGTGCCGTGGTGGGGGCCGCGCTGGGATTTCTCTGGTTCAACGCCTATCCCGCCCAGATCTTTATGGGGGATACAGGATCCATGGCGCTCGGGACGGCGCTTGCCCTGTTGGCGGTGCTGACAAAGCAGGAGTTGCTCTTGGTGATTATTGGGGGGGTCTTTGTCATCGAGACGGTCTCGGTCATCCTCCAGGTTTTTTCCTTCAAGACGACCGGTCGACGGATCTTTCGCATGGCTCCCATCCACCACCATTACGAACTCAACGGGTTGGCAGAACCCAAGATTATCGTCCGGTTCTGGATTATCTCGTTCATCCTGGCGCTTATCTCGCTCGCCACGTTGAAGCTGAGATGAGGCGCGTTCATGGTCGAGGGTTCATGGTTCAGGGTTCACAAAAGGATCTGCTCATCGGCGTCGAAGAGGGAGTGGCTTTATCCGTGAACTGTGAACTGTGAACAGGAATGGATCATGTCGAACCAGCGAACGCTGAATGTGCGAGGGAAAAAGGTGACGGTGGTGGGGTTAGCCCGTAGTGGTGCCGCCGCCTGCAGGCTCCTGGTCAGTCAGGGGGCGCTCGTGACCGGCAGCGATCATCGTCCGGCTGTAAAGATCCAGACGGACCTCGAAGACCTCAAGAGAAAAGGGGTGATCCTTGAGTTCGGGCGCCATCAGCCAGATGCCTTTCTCCAGGCTGACCTGATTGTCGTGAGTCCAGGGGTCGACACGAACCTCTCCCTCCTCCAAGAGGCTCGGTCGCGGGGGGTCCGAGTGTGGAGCGAGGTCGAGCTGGCGTTTCGGGCCTGTCAAGCCCCGTTCGCCGCCATTACCGGAACGAACGGGAAAAGTACCACCACCACGCTACTCGGGCTGATGGTCAAACATACAGGAAGGAAAGCGATTGTTGCCGGGAACATCGGGACCGCCCTCTGCGACGTGGCGCCGGGGCTTTCCAAGGCGTGTTGGTTGGTGGCCGAAATCTCGAGCTTCCAGCTGGAAACCATCGACACCTTCCGTCCCCAGGTGGCCCTCCTCCTGAATGTCACGCCGGACCATCTGGACCGGTATCCGGACCTGGCCGGATACCTTGCGGCAAAGGCTCGTATCTTCCTGAATCAGATGCCTGAAGACGTGGCGGTTTTGAACGCCGACGACCCGTTGACGATGGAAGCTGCCGCCCGTGGCAAGGCAAGGAAGATCTTCTTCAGTCAGGGTCAGCCCGTGACGGAGGGGGCTTTTGTGCAGGAGGGAACGTTTTGGCTCCGCCTGGGAGGCAAAGAGGAGGCTATCTGTCACCGGAAGGACCTCAAGATCCAGGGAGCCCACAACACCGAGAACGCCTTGGCCGCTATCGCTGCTGCTGGCATCTTGGGGATTCCCTCTCATTCCATGCGGGAAATTCTGAAGCACTTCCCCGGACTCGAACATCGCCTCGAGACGGTGGCGGAGATTGCCGGGGTCCGGTACCTCAATGACTCCAAAGGGACGAATGTGGGGGCGACGGTGAAATCGCTTGAAAGTTTCCCGGCGGGAAGGGTGATCCTGATCGCCGGGGGGCTGGATAAGGGTGCGGACTTCAGGCCCCTGGTCCCCGTGGTCAAGGAGCAAGTCAAGGCGACCATCCTCATCGGCCAGGCCCGGGAAAAGCTGCAGGTGACGTTGAGAGGGGCCTGTCCCATCCAAGTGGCGGCGAACCTCGATGAAGCGGTGGAGGCCGCACAGGCCTTAGCTGTTCCGGGAGATGTCGTCCTCCTTTCCCCGGCCTGTGCGAGCTTCGATATGTTCCGGGACTTCGAAGAGCGAGGAGAGGTCTTCAAAGCGATGGTGGGACGACTCAGGGATCGGGAGCGAAGCGGGGATGCAAGGGGAATACGATAAAGTCCTCTTTACCATTACCCTGATTCTGGTGGGATTGGGGATTCTCATGGTCTACAGTGCGAGCGCCATCCGGGCCCAGGAAAACTTCGGGGATCCGGTCTTTTTCTTGAAGAGACAGGTTGCATGGGCGGTCATCGGCCTCGCCATCCTTATCTGGTTCATGGGTCAAGACTACCGCCGATTCGAGCGATGGGCTCCTCTGCTCTATCTGGTTTCTGTTCTGTTGTTGATCTTGGTCCTGATCCCGGAGGTGGGCACAAAGATCAATGGCGCTCGACGCTGGCTTCGGTTTGGCAGTCTTTCATTTCAGCCCGCCGAGTTCGCCAAGTTTGCACTTATGTTGTGTTTGAGTCGCCTGCTGGCCAGGAAGGGAGACCGGATCCGCGCGTTCACGGATGGACTGCTGCCTCCCGTCATCTTTGCGGCGGTCGTGGTGGGACTCATTGCAGTGGAACCCAGTTACGGGACCGCGTTGATGATCTTCGCGACGGTCGGAGCCCTCCTCTTTGTTGCCGGGACCCGGATTTCGCACATGGTCCTCATGAGCGTGGGCCTCTTACCGATCTTGGGTTTTCTCCTCATGCAGGCTCCGCATGCCCGGGGGAGGGTGCTGGCGATAGTGGACCCGGCTCAGGTCTCTTCCCGATATTTGTATCAGCTCACCCAATCCCAGGTGGCCTTGGGGCGGGGAGGTTCGTTGGGGACCGGGCTCGGTGATGGAATGCAGAAGCTCTTTTATCTTCCTGAGGCGCATACCGACTTCATCTTCGCGATCGTTGGGGAAGAATTGGGGTTTGCCGGGGGGATCGCCGTTTTGGGCCTCTTTGCCCTTTTTCTTTGGCGCGGACTCCGTATCGCGCTGAAGGCCTCCGATCCCTTTGGGTGCTACCTCGCCCTAGGGATCACGTTCCTTATTGTTGCCCAAGCGGCAATCAATGTCGGGATGGTCGTGGGGATCTTACCGACGACCGGTCTTCCCCTTCCCTTCGTAAGTTTCGGGGGCACGTCGCTCGTGATGAGCCTCATCGGGGTAGGTATCCTGCTAAGTATCTCTCGCTGTCCTCCGGTCTATCCCGGATATCTCCGTCTTCGCGGAGGAAGGCGGTGAAAGTGGTCCTGGCAGGTGGAGGAACGGGAGGCCATGTCTTTCCTGCTCTGGCCCTTGCGAGGGAGCTCAGGGCACGAGGCATCGAGGTTCTGATGGTCGGCACGGCTCGAGGACTGGAGGCGGCTGCCTTTCCTGCGGAGGGATTTTCCTTGGAATCGATCCGCGTCGAGGGACTGAGGGGGAGAAGGCTCCAGGGTCAGGCCAGATCCCTTGCTCTGCTCCCCCAGGCACTGACCCGTGCCCTTTGGCTCCTTGGACAACACCGACCTCGCGTTGTCGTCGGCGTCGGTGGCTACGCGGCAGGACCCGTATCCATAGCGGCTGTGCTCAGGCGGATTCCCCTCCTCATCCACGAACAGAACTTCTCTCCTGGCCTGACCAATCGGGTCCTGGCGCGGGTTGCGAACACGGTGGCGGTGAGCTTCGGCGAGAGCCGTTCGTATTTTCGACGGGACGTCGTGGTGACAGGGAATCCGATCCGCCGCGAGATCCTGGAGGCTGACCGGCGGAAGGGGCTCGAGGCCTTTCAGCTGGACCCCGGGAGAGTGACTGTGCTCGTGTTCGGCGGAAGTCAAGGAGCTCAGCAGATCAACCGGGCAGTGGCGGAGGCCCTTCCACATCTCACCCGATTGCGCGATCGGCTTCAATTCATTCATGCAACAGGTGAGCGGGACCATTCTGTACTTGAGGAAGGCTACCGAGGATGGAAAGGCGAGGCCCGCATCCTCCCCTTCATTGAGGACATGGCCTCAGCCTATGCCGCCGCGGATCTGGTGGTGTGTCGGGCCGGAGCCACCACCATCGCAGAGCTCATCGCGCTTGGGAAACCGGCCCTTCTGGTTCCTTATCCGTTTGCCACTAATGATCACCAGCAGGGGAATGCGGAGGAGGTCGTGAGGGTCGGCGGCGCTCGGCTGATCCTGGATCGGGATCTGACAGGACACCGTCTTGCGCTCGAGCTTCAAGAGTTGCTCGACGACGCGACAACGCTTGCCGCAATGGGGCGGGCATCGCAAAGCCTCGGGCGGCCGCAAGCAGCTTCCCATGTAGCGGATCTCGTCTGCCAACTGGCCGGGGTGGAGGCCTGAGCGAAACAATGGTGAAGCGATATCGCCATATCCATTTCGTGGGAATCGGCGGAGCCGGGATGAGCGGGATCGCCGAGGTCCTCCATAACATGGACTATCTTGTCACCGGGTCCGACGCCGCGTCGTCGGAAACGACACATCATCTTGAGGGATTGGGGATTCGCGTCTTCATTGGTCATAAGTCGGAGCACGTACAGGGAGCGGATGTGGTCGTCCGCTCCTCGGCGGTGGCACCGGATAATCCCGAGGTGATCACAGCCCGGCAGCAACTGATTCCAGTGATCCCCCGGGCGGAGATGTTGGCGGAGCTGATGCGGCTGAAGTACGGAGTGGCGGTAGCCGGGACCCACGGTAAGACCACGACGACGTCCATGGTGGCCACCGTGCTGGCCAAGGGGGGCCTGGACCCCACCATCGTTATCGGCGGTCGATTGGGAAGTTTAGGGACCAATGCGAAGCTGGGGCGGGGAGACTTCCTGGTGGCAGAGGCAGATGAGAGCGACGGTTCGTTTCTCAAGCTTTCTCCCACCCTGGCTGTGGTGACAACCATTGATGCCGAGCATTTGGATTACTACAGGGACCTGACACATGTTCAAGAGACCTTTCTTCAGTTCATCAATAAGGTCCCCTTTTACGGGTCCGCGATCCTGTGCCTCGACCAAGAGAATATCCAAGCCCTCCTCCCTCGTGTGGAAAAGCGTTTTATCACCTATGGGTTGAGGACCCAGGCCGACATCACCGCGCGGGAGATCATCCTGCAGGGGATGGGATCGGAGTTTGTCGTGGTGGCGCGCCAGGAAGTCTTGGGCAAGTTTCGACTCAGGGTCCCAGGAGTCCACAATGTGAGCAACGCGTTGGCCGCCGTCGCGGTGGGTCTCGATTTGGACCTCGAGCTTGATGTGATCCGGGAAGGGCTGGAGGAGTTCGCCGGCGTCGATCGTCGGTTCCAAATAAAAGGAGAGGCCCGCGGGATTCTCGTCGTCGATGACTACGGCCACCACCCGGCCGAGATCCATGCCACGCTCAATGCCGCCAAGGATGGCTTTGGCCGGCGGATCGTCGTGGTCTTTCAACCCCACCGGTACACAAGGACCAAATATCTGCTCCAGGAGTTCTTTACCGCCTTCTACCAGGCTGACCTCCTCGTAGTGACGGAGGTGTACGCGGCCGGAGAACCCGTGATCCCAGGGGTGAGTGGCAAGCAGATTGCCGACGGTGCCCTGGGACACGGGCATCGGAATGTCACATTTATACCGGACATGGGGGAGGTTGCAGAGTTCCTGCTCCCCGCCCTCCAGGCCGGGGACATGGTGATCACGCTGGGGGCCGGAGACATCTGGCGTGTGGGCGAAGAGCTCCTCCACCGCCTAAAGGAGAGTTCATAGTTCAGGGTTCGTGGTTCAGGGTTGAAGGAGTGAGAGTCAAGAGTTCAGAGTTGAGGATTAAGGGTTGAGGGTTCAGAGTTGAGAGTTCAGCGTGCATTGTTCACAGGTTTTGGGTCTTGGGATTCTTGGGTTTGTTGAGTTTGTTGGGTTTGTAGGGTTTCGCCGACATCGGACATCGGACATTGGACTGTGAGCCGTGAACTGTGAACTGTGAACCGTGAACCGTGAACTGTGAATCATGAACCGTGAACCGGACTGAGAGGATGGAGCGAGAAAAAAGGGGAGCGCTGGAGCAACAGATCAGGGGGCGTGTCCGTTACGGAGAGCCGCTTGATAAACATACCGCATTTGGGATTGGTGGGCCCGCGGACATCATGGTCTTTCCCGAAGGGCTGGAAGATGTGCAAGCTACCCTTACATTCTGTCGCTCGGCACAAGTTCCCTATCTCGTCCTGGGGGGAGGAAGCAATCTTTTGGTTCGAGACGGGGGATTCCGGGGAGTGGTGCTCCATATGGCTGGGGTCTTTCCCCAATTGGCGTGTGAAGAGATGCGAATCAGGGCCGGCGCAGGCGTCCGACTCAGTCGGCTGGTTGCCTTCTGTTCAAGGCAGGGGCTTGCCGGGATGGAGTGCCTCGCCGGCATCCCGGGGACTGTGGGTGGCGCAGTCAAAGGAAACGCCGGTGCCGCCGGGGGCTGCATTGCGGACCACCTTGCGGAGGTTCGGCTCCTCCTCCCAGAGGGAGACGAGCACATTTTCTCGCGAGACCAGCTGGAATTTTCATACCGACGCTCGTCTCTCCCAGCGGGATGCGTGGTTGTGGAAGCGAACTTCGATCTGGAGCGGGGTGATCCGGTCGAGATCAGGCGCCGCGTCTCGGAGAATCTCCTCGAGCGGAATCGTCGGCAGCCGGTCGAGTGGCGGTCGGCGGGGTCGATATTCAAGAATCCGCCTGGCGACTATGCGGGGCGGTTGGTGGAGAAGGTCAAGCTGAAGGGGACACGGGTCGGCGATGCGTGCCTCTCGCCGAAACATGGAAACTTCATCATCAATCTTGGCAGAGCCACGGCGGTGGACGTTTTGGCCCTCATCAGGGTGGTGCAACGACGGGTCCACGAGGACACAGGTGTGGAACTTGAGCTCGAAGTCCAAGCGGTAGGGGAAGAGTAACATGGTTCAGAGTTCAGAGTTCACGGGAAGATGGGGGTTTTGATCTGTGAACCGTGAACCAAAAGCTCGGAGGGACCTTCCTCGGCGGCGCCAAATTCTTCACGGACTTGATGCGCGGAGGCAACGTTACGCATGCTGAGGCGTTGTAATTCGCTCGTGCGGGCCACCCCCGCCTGCGCTGCGCTCCGGCGGCGGGACCCCGGCCGACGCAAACCAGATGTCGCCTGCCTCGGAAGGAACCCCCTCCTCGCTCTTAGCGACGTCGGCCATTGGACATCGGACTTTGGACTGTGAACTCTGAACCATGAACCCTGAACTATGAACCGCAGAGGGGGCGGGGTGCGGCAGAAACGGAAAAGAAATCCCTGGAGCATACTGAGGCGGATCGCAGGGGTCCTGGTGCTGGGCACGCTTGTCGTGGGGGGTGTGTGGTGGGTTCACCCGCCGCTCCTTGAGCTCTCTCATTTTGAGGTGAACGATATCCAGGTGCTAGGGAATAGTCACGTGACACCAGAGGAAGTCCGTTCCCAACTTCGGCTCCAGGCGCCGGTCAACGTTTTCCAATTGGATTTGGAGGAGCTCGCCGGCAGGATCATGGCGCACCCGTGGATCCGGAATGCATCAATCCAGCGGCGGCTCCCCCTTGGCTTGATCGTTACCGTCGAGGAGCGACAGCCGGTGGGCTTTCTGCTCGCCGGGAAAACTTGTCTCTTGAGCGCTGACGGCCTCATGCTCGAGGAAGTGAAGGGGCGTCCCCCCCGAATCCTGCCTCGGATTCGGCCCGTGGCGCGGGTCAAGTGCCGGGTGGGGCAACATCTCGACGATCCGCACCTTTTGGGGGGACTTGAGCTGCTTGGGGCGATCCGCGAGGCACCAGTGCTACGACAGCTACAGGTAGAACAAGTCGCCGTGGAAGCAAATGGGAACTATACCCTGCGCCTGGCGAAGGCCCGACCGATCCTCCGGTTCGGGCCGGCAGATCCCCTCCGGCAGCTCACGCGTCTCGATATCGCCCTGCGCCATCGAGGCCAGAAGCTGGAGAGTTTTGCCTATGTGGATCTCAGATTTCCCGGGTGGGTGATTCTGAAGCCCTGGAGAAAGGAGGGTGAGAGGTGGGATGGCAGAACAACCTGATCGTGGGATTAGATGTCGGCACCACCAAGATCTGTGCCGTCATCGCTGAGCTGGCGGAGGACGGGACGCTCGACATCATCGGCATCGGGACCAGTCCGTCCAAAGGTCTCCGAAAAGGGGTCGTGATAAACATTGATGTCACCGTGGACTCGATCAAGCGCGCCCTGGAAGAGGCCGAGCTGATGGCTGGGGTGGATGTCTTTTCGGTCTTCGTGGGGATTGCCGGCGGCCACATCAAGGGGATCAACAGCCGCGGGGTGATTGCAGTCTCGGGGAAAAGCCGTGAGATTACCCAGAGAGATATCGACCGAGTCATCGATGCCGCCAAGGCGGTGGCACTGCCGGTGGATCGCGAGGTGATCCATGTGCTGCCTCAGGAATTTATTGTGGACGGCCAGGGGGGGATTAAAGAGCCGCTGGGGATGACCGGGGTGCGACTGGAGTCAGAGGTGCATATTGTGACCGGTGCCGTCACCTCAGCGCAGAACATCATTAAATGTTGCAACCGGGCGGGGCTGGAAGTCCAAGATATCGTACTCCAGCAGCTGGCCTCGAGTCTCTCGACCCTCACCGCCGATGAGAAGGACCTTGGCGTGATTCTGGTGGATATTGGGGGTGGCACGTCGGACATTGCCGTCTTTGCAGATGGCAGTATCTACCATACCGCAGTCTTATCGGTTGGGGGAGATCACGTCACCAACGATATCGCCATCGGCCTGCGCGCGCCGGTCCACGAAGCGGAAGAGATCAAGAAGAAATATGGATGTGCATTCGCCGCACTGATCGACAGAGAGGAAAAGATCGAGGTGGGCGGTCTCGGTGGTCGGCGCCCCCGCATCGTGAGCCGGCACATGCTCTGTGAAATCATTCAGCCTCGCCTGGAAGAGATTTTCTCCCTCGTCGACCGGGAGGTCCGGCGGGTCGGCTTTGAAGACGCGACCGTCGCAGGGATGGTCGTCACGGGGGGTTCTTCTATCCTCCCGGGGGTCCCGGAGCTCGCCGAGGAAATTCTCAAGGTCCCGGTGAGGCGGGGAATTCCCACAGGGGTGACGGGTCTCGTCGACGTCGTGGCGAGCCCCATCTATGCGACAGCGGTGGGCCTTGTCCAGTACGGGGCCCAGCATAGACATCAGCGTAAGTTCAGACGCGTGACAGAGGGGGCATTGTTCAGTCGGGTGACAGAGCGGATGCGGGAGTGGTTCGGGGAATTCTTTTAGGGAAAGTCCAATGTCCGTAGTCCGAAGTCCAGGTCTTGGGTGTTGGGATTTGGATACGGCTTCTCGATTCAAATGGAGCTGGGAATCAATACCTAAAAGCCAACACCCAACACCTCACATCGGTCGGTCGTCGGATAACGGTCGTCGGTTAACGGTCAACACAGAGGAGGGTATGCGATGCCGTTTCATTTAGAAGAGGCGCCTCGGAAGACAGCCAAAATTAAAGTCGTCGGTGTGGGAGGGGGAGGCTCGAATGCGGTCAACCGTATGGCAATCTCCGCGATGATGGGGGTAGAGTTCATCGTTGTCAATACCGACGCCCAAGCCCTGGAGTCCTCGCCTGTCGAAAGGAAGGTGCAGATCGGCGAGAAGCTCACCAAGGGATTGGGGGCGGGGTCGAATCCCGATATCGGGCGCAAGGCAGCCATCGAAGATACCGACAAGATCTTGAGCCTCTTGGAGGGGGCGGATATGGTCTTCGTGACTGCCGGGCTCGGCGGGGGGACCGGAACGGGGGGAACTCCTATCATCGCCAATCTCGCCAAGGAGATCGGGGTTCTCGCGGTGGGCGTGGTGACTAAACCCTTCCAGTTTGAAGGGAAGGTGCGCTTGGCGCAGGCAGAGCGGGGGCTCCAGGAGCTCAGGCAAAAAGTCGACACCCTCATTACCATACCCAATCAGCACCTCCTCGCCCTTGCCGAGGAGACGACGACCTTCCTCGAGGCCTTCAAGCTCGCCGACGATGTCCTCCGCCAGGCGGTCCAAGGGATTTCTGATCTGATCGTGGTCCCTGGGCTGATCAATGTGGACTTTGCCGATGTCCGGACCATCATGTCCGAGCGAGGGTTAGCCATGATGGGAACCGGATACGCCGTTGGAGAAGACTGTGCCGTCGAGGCGACCCAGCGGGCCATCAACAGCCCTCTCCTGGAAAATGTCTCCATCGCGGGGGCCCGGGGCGTCCTGCTCAACATCACCGGGGGGCCGGACCTCTGCATCCATGAGGTCGGGCAGGTGGGTCAGATGATCTATGAAGCCGCGGATCCCGATGCCCACATTATCTTCGGAGCGGTGATCGATGAGCGGATGAACCGCGAGGTGCGGGTGACAGTCATCGCCACTGGCTTTGATCAAGAGCATGCCCGGGTGGCCGAGGAGACCAAGATCGCCGATCTCAAGGCCTACGCCAACGCCAACAAGGTGGGAGAACGGCCCGCCTATTTGAGGCGCCGGGCGGGGAAGGGGGAGGGCATTCCGGCCCAGCTGACGCTGCAAGAGATGGAGGGAGACGAACTGGACATCCCGACCTT